>CAZYHH010000140.1:0-8465 GCA_964647295.1 uncultured Pseudomonadales bacterium | reverse complement strand
TGAAAGATGTTCAGAGTTGGCGCCAAATATCGGGGTTAATTGCAAAAAAGGTTATTTGATTAGTGTGGGTAATTACTCAGGTGGTTCAATGGGATGGGATATGTCTTTTGGCGTTTATGGATTTTTTGATCTGCCAAATTTTGGTCCGAGTATCGTTCCTCTAAGATTTTTCCAAAACAGAAATGAAGGACTTAATTTTCTTGATGGGGATTAAAGGACATCCGAATTAAATTTTGACTATAGGAAACCCAAAATCACTCGTCAAAAATAGTCTTATCGACTATTTCCATACTGAAGTCTGACCAGACTGGTGGATACTCGCGTTTCAATAACTCTTCTTTTACCAATCTTTTTTCAAGATTGAATGAACGTGTGCGCCTCTGAACTGTTTACTTTGCACAGTGAGGTATCCTTGCTTGTTCAACCTATCAGCAATGGCATCAAACGTCGTACCTTTTTCGCTTTTCCTGAACACTTCGATTCGGTTGTCGTTGATCTTTTAGATTCAAACCCTAGGCGACAAACCTTTACCTAAGTCAAGATCTAAGAGTTATTGATAGGTTTGTTTTTCCACATCATTTAATGGTATTTTCGATGGTTGAACCACATCAAAGGGGCGTGTGGGATAATAAGGGGGGTAGATGAAGATAAGCCAGTATCCGTTTTTTAATTGGGTAAATAGCTATGCTCGATAAAGTTGAGAGAGTCTATCCTTTTCCGCCTTATTCACCTTTCCCAAGATCTGAATTCGCAGATCGAATCCAACGCCTCAAAGAGGAAATGGCGGTCGCAAAGCTCGATGCGATCGTAATGTGGGGTGAGAATAACATCCGTTACTTCACTGGGTTCCTGACCAACCACTTTCCACCCGTTACGGTCTGTCCAGGGGTGCTCATAGTGGCTGTTGATAAAGATCCAGTCATGATCGTGCCAAACTTTTTCCAAGGAGTTGTAGAGGGTTTTACCTTTATTGATGATATTCGTATTCAGCATGATCCCCATGTAACAGAAAACCTCAGGGGGATGCCTAAGGATGTGGCTAACATCGTTAAGGAAGTAATAGGAAGCGGCAAAGCCAGACTTGGTATCGAGGGCGGGATAAAGGGAGGAATGACGATTCCCCGGCCTGTGAACGATATTGACGAGTTCAGGGCGGCGTTGCCGGACGTCGAGTTCGTTTATGCGGCTGATCAGATATGGAATGTCAGGATGATAAAATCTCTGCTGGAGGTGGAGGCGCTGAGTAACGCTTGCCAAGCCGTGGTTAAGTCTTATCACGATCTGCAGGCGAACTTTGAGTGGGGCTGGACTGAGAAGGATGTGGCGTTATTCATTCGGCATCGACTATTAGATTATGCAGACGAGTGTTTGCCCAACATGTGTATGTCCAGTCGCCGAGAAATATTCATGGCTGATATTCCGGCTTGGGACGAGGGCATACCGCTCATGCCGGGTGATCGGGTGATTGTAGAGCCATTACCCCAGGTAAAGGGTTATTGGGGTAGTTCAGGACGGACCTTCCACATGGGACCGGCACCGGATGAAGAAATTGAGAAGATTCAGATCCTTGACCGTGGTCGCCAGGCAGCGGCCGACATGACTAAACCCGGAGTAAGAACGGGGGATATGATGGACACTATCAACGAGACCTTGCAAGAGGGCGGACTGATCTGTTCGTTAGATCAAGGCGGGCACGGAGTTGGTATAGATGGACAGGAGCCACCAGCCATCGCGCTTGGCGAGACGTTTGAGGTGAAGGAGGATATGGTTCTTGCGGTGGAGTGCTGGTACTTTGAAACCGACGATAATGGCCATCATCGAGTTTATGGAGGAGAAGACTATGTGCATGTTACCGCGGATGGATCCGATCCATTGCCTACATTTCCTACCGACATTTTTAGCTTGGGAGACTGAGGGGTAGTCGCCCTCAAATAGGATATCCGTCATATGAAAAATGGCTTGTTCATGGCTCCGACGATTAATGAATACTCTGACCCGAGGAATTTGGTTGAGCTTGCAAAGATGGCTGAACAAGCGGGATGGGATGGTTACTTTATTTGTGACCATCTGCTGCTAGATCCAGAGGGCATGCTTGGGCTCGCCGATCCAACTATTGCCCTAGGCGCGATTGCCGCAGTAACTGAGAATATGGTGATTGGCTCGATGGTCACGCCGATCTCTCGTAGGCGTCCCTGGAAGGTGGCGAAAGAATTCGCCAGCCTCGATCAACTTTCAAATGGTCGAGTACGCATCGGAATCGGTCTCGGAGGACTGGATCAGGAATTTTCCAATTTTGGTGAGAGCCCAGATAAAAAGGTCTTAGCCAGAAAAACCGATGAAGGCATTGAAATCATCGAAAAATTACATGCTGGAGAAGCCGTCGAACTGGATGGAGAACACTACCAACTCACTAGCGCTAGGCTCCTGCCGCGTCCTATACAGACACCTCGTATTCCAGTCTGGGTCGCGGCGATGCTGCCCTTTAAAGCAGGTCAGCGTAGGGCGGCCAGGTGGGACGGCATTGTCCCTCAAGTAATGCCTATGGAACTCGAAGAATCGCAGGATGCAACAGGCCAAGATATGCGCGTCATCATGGAACCTTCGCCTGAACAGATAGCGGAGGTGGTCGAATTCACTTCTGACCTGCGCGAATCCGACGATCCGTTCGATGTTGTCGTGACAGGTGTGACGTGGGGTTTGGAGCCCGAAGCTAGGACTAAGAAATTGCAGGCGTTTCATGAAGCTGGTACTACGTGGTGGTTAGAGTGGGCGAATTGTGGGGCCCCTAACACCTTCGAACAAGTTCAAGAACAAATCAGGTTAGGGCCGCCTGAGCTTTAAGTTATTAACTAACGTTCGCAATCGAGGATATGTATGAAAGTATTAGCGATGACTGTGCCCGTTCCACCGGGGAAGGTGAGCGCACTGGAAGCACACATAGCGGAGGCTCAGGAACACAAAGATTTGAATAATACTCTCAACGGTTTTGGTATCGTGCATGAGAGTTGGCACATCGAGGAAACGCCAGAGGGGACACAGTTGATTTTGGTATTCCAGTGCGAAGATCCTCCAGCGATGCTAGAAGCTTTCGGTAAGTCGGACGCGCCGCTTCCCATGATGCAGAAACAGTTCCTGAAAGAGACTCTTGGTATCGATCTCTCTCAACCTCCAGCTGGGCCGCCACCGCGTGTGATATTTGAGTGGCCATAGAGGTGATGTCAAAGCAATGACCCAGAATGTTATCCAGGATGTCGTGGTTCCCAAGTGCAGTGGTAAAACAATGCGTGTCGAAAAGGGACAGATTTTTCGTATCATTGCCCATGAGGGTAAGCAGGTTGTTGATCTTACTTTTCTCAATGCGGATAACTACAAAGAGCAATTCGCCGCAGAACACTCGTCAGTGCTAAACAGCCTAAAGGGCTTGGGTGGATACTATAGATTGACGAATCTGTATTCAAAACCGCCCTTTGAAAACATCATGGCGACGGTCGTCGATGATGTTGTGGGTGATGGTGGCCGTGGCGGAGAAAGAGCCGGTCACTTCATGATGTGTCACTGCTCAAAAAGACTGCTTGAACATCTAGGATTTCCTGGCACTAGAACTTGTAGTGATAACTTCGCGGATGCCTTCAAGGAGCTAGGAATTCGGCAAGAAGATACCTACGACGAGAGTATCTTCAATGTATGGATGAATTCCTGGATTGGGGAGGATGGTGGAATGTGCTCTGAGCCCCCCTTGGTTGAAACGGATGATCACATCGATTTTCGGGCGGAAATGAATTTGATAGCCGTGATTTCAGTATGCCCTGATGAAACCAGCCCCTGTAATGATTTCAAAGCCAAAGCACTCAGGTTTCAGGTGCTGGCCAGCGAGGAATAACGGATCGTGTCGAACCAATTGTTGGAAGAATTTACTGTCCCGAAGTGTTCTGGCAAAGCTTTTATCGTTGAAGCGGGACATTATCTTCGGGTAATTGAATCTGAAGGAAAACAAGTTGCTGGCGTCATGTTTTTTAATGCCCATAATTACAAAGAGCAATTCATGGCTGAATTTTCAGGTGGTCTGAATTACTTTCGGCCCCCTGAGCCAGGCAAGATGGGAAGTCACTATCGATTGGGAGAGCTTTATTCCAAAGTGCCATACGAGAATTTGATGCTGACCGTTACAGACAATAAGTTAGGTGACCATTTTCTTGGTACGCACTGCTCCAAGCTTATGATGGAAGTTTTAGGAGCCCCTGGGCACCGAAGTTGCACTGACAATTTTTCAGACGCTTTAAAGGAATTCGGCATGGAGCTTGAGGATGTTTATAGCCCCAGCATCATTAATGTTTTTGCCAATGTCACCATCGATCAAAAAGCTGACGGCGAAGTGCATATTAGACCCCCTCGGAGTGTTAAAGACGACTACATAGAGTTTCTAGCAGAAATGGATGTGCTGGTCGCTGTTTCGGCGTGTCCAGATGACCAATCGCCGATGAACGACCACGAGTGTAAGTCAATAGGAATACAGATTTACAAATAGCGGCAAAGAGGATCGAAGTAGTCTGCTCCTGTTCCTGCTAGCTTCTTGTCAGCAAGAGGCTCCGAGCTTTCGGAGCTGGGCCTCAACTGCTTGGAGGCCTTCCGCAGCGGTACAGAGTAACCCGACTACCTGTTATTGAATTGGAGATACCGTATGAGCGAGCAGATGATTAAATCGAACGGTATAGAGATATATACTGAGACGTTCGGAGATCCGAATGACGTACCTATTCTCCTTGTGATGGGAGCGGCCTCATCGATGTTGATGTGGAAAGAGGACTTCATCGATAAACTCGTTGATGGTGATCGATTTATCATCCGTTACGATAACCGCGATACGGGTAAGAGTAGCTGCTTCGATTTCGAGCAAAAGCCTTACACTGTGTCGGATATGGCTGCAGATGCTGTCGGTGTTCTAGATGCATACGACATTAAGTCAGTACACGCCGTGGGGGCTTCTCTGGGTGGATTTATCGTGCAGCACCTAGCTCTTGATTATCCTGCACGTGTGCGGTCGATTACGCCGATTATGTCTTCGTCAGATCCGGCGGCGGCACTTCCCGCAGTTGGCGGCGATGAGGGGGACACAATCTTGCCCCCGCCAACCGACGAATGGGTTTCGGCGATCGCTGAGCTGGCTGGGCTTGATCCCGATGATATTTCGGCTGCCATCGAACTCAGAGTACGGATGTTGGGGATGCTGCACGGCAGTGCGTACCCGTTTCCCGAGGCACAAACACGGGCGCTCGTCGAGGCAGAAGTTGCGAGGGCTCGAGACTACCCTAAGGCTAATAATCATGGGCTTACATTCGCCGCTACGCCTCGCTGGGTTGATCGGCTGCAGGGCTTGGATGTGCCGGCGTTGGTGATTCATGGCACCGAAGATATCATCCTCCCGTACCCACATGCTAAAGCACTTGCAGAGGTGATTGCGGGAGCCAAACTGCTCACGCTGAAAGGCGTTGGTCACTCAATGCCGGAAGAGGAGTGGGGCCGCATTACAAGTGCAATACTGGAGCACACATCCTTTTAGTGAGTTATAAAGGTATGCGGCACTCTTTTAATAAGATACCTATAAAAATAATGACTTAAAGGATATTCCTCAATTATAAATCACTGGCTAACCAAACTAGTATCCAAGCGGTATCGCTAGTTAGTTTCACCAGACGGTACTCCTAAGTACTACGCCAAAATCAGATGCTCTGTTATATAATTTTCGTCCTATTACTTTACGTCGTACCAGATAGGTGAACCAAAGGCGCGCTCCTGGATCGTTGCGGGCAAGTCTTCGGGTACATCCATACCAAGCTTTTTGGCATCATAAGTTGACCAGCGAGGGATGGGGATTTCCAGGACACGGGCGTAGTAAAACGCATTCCGTGAGGCATCGAATTCTGGATCTGTCCAGACCGCACTCAGCTGTGTAGCGCCAATGTCGTTGGTGTATTTGAGAGTTTCCAGATTGACGCTGTTGCCAACCGCTGGGGTCTTGCCCGTATCTGGATCGACGCTACGGCCGCCCGAGAGTGCTACATCGTAGACCCGTTCGTGCGAAGTACCATTTTGGCTCCAGCCCTTGATGATCTGCACGCGGTCAAGATTGGCACCCTCAACATCTTTCAAAGCCCAGACAACAAAGGTCGGCGCCCCGTTTGCGTCGGATGATTTGAGTTCGCCACCCATGGGAACACCGAAGGCTGCTGCGGTTTCAGCCCAGCCTTTTGTGCTGGGATCAATTTTGCTCAGGTCCCAACCACCATACATGCGCAGTCGGATGCGTGGACCAGTCCTCGCCCAGCTTTCCTTGCTCCCAAGAGCGCCATACACCCTCTCACGGGTATTCTCCGCAGCCCACACGCCAGCAAGGCCCGAGCCACCGAATTTTCGTCCATCCATCCCAACGACGGTTTCGGTTGCCATACGCGTCTCAGGGGAACGATCGGTCGAAATACGTTCGAAGTTTCTCTCTTTTCCTGCCACCATTCCCGTGTGGCTGTCCGAGGAGCCAATCAGGCCGAAACGATAGGGGTTGAAGTTGCTCTTGTCCTGAAACTCGAGGCCTGTACGCCAGGCGTCACGAGCATAGCCACCTTTAAAAAGGGTGAGTGGCTTATTGGAAGCGATCCACTGTTCGACCAGTTCAAAATCCGCAAACTCATCGTTTGGGCTCAAGCTCGGGTGAGTCTCGGATGTGCCTTTTTTCTGGGTGACTTCCACCAGCAGTTCGTTGCGCATCCGCGTAGCCGCATAGTCTGCGGTAAGCGCGTTGCCATCGGTGTCCTTTCGGTCGAACATCAAACCAGCGCTGACATTACTGTTGTGTGGAATGGCCATCAGTCGATGGCCATTTGCACGCTGGGCTTCCATCCATGCCCACAGGTCTTCCGGCTGGCTGGACTGTAATGCCGTAAAGGGAGTTGGTGCGCTGTCACCGGCAAAGAGGACATTGCGATGCATGTTGCCGCCACCGATAGATGCGGTCCATTCGTAGCCAATCAGTGTTGTAAAGCGGCCCGGATCGTTGTGCCGGTTGGCCGCTTCTACCATGCGGTCCCATGTTTTCTTTTTATTACCCGGGTCATCCAGGTCTCTGATGGGAACGCCACTGCGCAGGGAGTTTCGGACAGGAGCGAATGCTTTGATCATATCCTCGCGTTTACCCGAGGTGACTAGTTTTGCATAGTCGAGTTTTGAAAAAGGGTGTTCCGGGTCCGCCATATTCTTGAAGGCGCCCATATAGACCGCATGGTCTGTTACGGCCATGAAGTCTAGAGGCCGGGACATTTGATAGGTATGTCCGAGATTTGTTGTATAGGATTCACCTTTTGCAAAGCGATAGGCCTCATCCGGGCTGGTACGAACACTGAAGATATAGGCATCCATCGACCAGCTCGTGTGAATGTGAAGCTCGCCAAAGAGCGCCTTTTTTTCATCGGCCACAACCGGGACACTAGTCACAGCCGTTAGTCCAATTGACAACAATAGGGAAATGGTGGTTGTCACTAGTTCTGGGGATCTCTGTTTGAAAAATTTATACGCGCACAAACCTAAAGCCATTGAAAGCACCATGCTCGCCATTAAAAACACCACTAATTGTAGATCCATGACATGTTCCAGACAGGTTGTCGAGTTATCCTACGCCTTCCCTGCGGTATTTGAAATTTTCGTCCAAGCTTCGAACTGATCCTGGCAGATCTAATGGTAGTCTAGAATGGCTATTACGAAATAAGTAAAAACTGTCGGTCACAAGCTTACGACAGATCATTTAGGTTGAGGGGAAGCTTGTGCCATGCCGAACGCGGAGGTAACCAACTCGGTATCACAATACTCTGTAAGCTCCTGAATCTTGGAATCGACAATCCGATAGACGAGGCAGTAAGTGTTGTTATAAGGTATTCCCGTTGTGGTCACCCGGTCATGAGCGCGGGCCTGCACGACAACACAATCATCATCTGCAATGACGTTATCTACGGTAACTGAGCCCGGGCTTGCCATCTGTGCTGTAATAGGCACCAGGAGTTTCTCAATGATCTCCTTCTTCCCTCGGTAGGTTCCGGACCATTTTGTGGTACCGGGAATGATCCAGACACTATCGTCCGCCCAGAACGACAGAATCTCGTCCAGGTTCTGACTGGCACGCATCTTTTCCATGAACGCCTCTATAAGCGCCTTGTTTCCATCTGCTCTCATTCAGGATCTATGTTTAGCATGTGCGCTACTTACTCTACTCTAGAAGGCCAGGAAATATAACCATGTTGGGCTCGAGCCCGACCTTTGGGCACCTCGTACAAAAGGGCTTGAAAATTTTCGATCTCTGTAAAACGGACTTTACTTAGTTCACAATCACTCGAATAGGAGGGAGCAGGTCAGCTGAGTAAAGTCGATGGTGACCGTCAGGCTCGCGATATCTCAAAATTTTTTAGGGAGGTGAGTTGTGGAGT
>CAZYHH010000139.1:0-8522 GCA_964647295.1 uncultured Pseudomonadales bacterium | reverse complement strand
ATAACATAAACTTTTTAACATACTGTTATATATAAATATTATTCGTCCTCAATAATGACCGCAGTCCCCAACACCATCAACTCCGCAGCACCCTGTGAGATCATCGACGTGGTCGACGAGACGCTGATAATTGCATTAGCGCCCATAGTCCGAGCATTTTCAATCATTCGATCGATTGCCTGTTCTCGGCTCTCAGCCATCAGCTTTGTGTACTCATGAATCTCTCCACCCACAATATTCCTAAAAATCGCCATGACATCTTTACCAATGTGACGAGCTCTAATTGTGTTCCCTTTTACCAGGCCGAGGGTCCTCACAATTCTTTTACCGGGTATTTCAGGGCTTGATACAACTAGCATCATTAAATCTCCACGTCCTCGTAGGGATCATCTTTCGTGTCTTTGTATCGAGCGAGCAATGCAACCACCAACAAAACCAAAAAACCCACCCAGAAAACGCCCAAACCAATCCTCAACACAATTGATTCAGATTCCAGCACACCTATCGTTACACCCCAAAAGGTCAAGGTAAGCCAACCACCGATCACAGCGATCAAACCTATTGTTTTCAAATTTTGCCCCCGAAAACTGCGTTCATTAACTAATAAAGATTGGTCTAGCCTACCCTTTTTTCATGAAAGTCATTTCGATCTCTCAAGTAAGGATCCTCGCGCGATAACTCGCCATAATGTCGAATCATTTCCACTCCAGGGTCTTGCGCAAAAATATGGCCCGCACCCTTACATAACTTAAAACCCAAAATGTTCTGCAGTTGGCTCGAAAACGTCATCATCCGTGCAGGATGTATGCCCAACATAAGGTTTTCTTGTTGGCGCATAGAGCCATTGCAATAATTAATCGTCAAAGCCACTCGCTCCTTGCCGGATCGATTTGCTCCCGCACCGTGATAACAGGTCCCAACCACAAAGGCGATGCTCCCGGCAGGCATCTCTAGCGGTATGCTGTCGTAAGTGCTAATTCCGTCTGGTTCCTGCTCCCAGTTATTACTTCCAGGCACGATTCGAGTACCACCGGTTTCTTCCATAAAGTCCGACAAAGCCCACATCGTATTGCACACTAAATTAGGGTGCGGCCTAGGGAAGCTATAAACTTGATCATCTGCATGAATCGGCTGAGCCTCTTCACCATCACCAACGACCGCCGTACCCATAGTTGACAACAAGAAGCCTTCTCCCAATACATGCTCCATCACTTGAAGTATTGCGGGATGAGTGGCGACTCGCTGCCAGACTTCACCATCATTGAGCAAATCAAACCAGCGCCTAGTCACAAACCCGGTAAACGGGCCAGGCGGAATGTCACCTCCCGGCCTAACTGACTCCAAATGATCCAATTCATCGATAATTTCTTTCAAAAATTCAGGCTGGATGGCATTTTCGATAACCGAGTAACCATTTTGGTTAATGGCCTCAACATGATCTTTAACCTGTTTTTTTGTTAGTTGTTCCATATTCCCTCATCAATCGTTTACGCAGACCATATTCTAGAAACACAGTCCGCCCCATTAGTCTCATTACTCTCACAGCAGTTTACCTACCCATTAATCAGCTCCAGCCTTCTAGCATCCTTCATTAGATTAACTAGATCTGAGAAAGGAATTTCATGCAACAGATAAGTCAAACTCTCTAAATACCATGAACTCCTAATGTTATGCTATTTGCAAGCGATAAAAGTAATTATCGAGCAATGTTGAATGAAGTTTTGAAAAACAAATCACACGTTAAGAAAATTGTTGTTACTTTTGGGATCGCATTAGTGGTCGGTGTGGCCTTTTTGCTAATTGCCAGACCCCCCTTGACCCAAATTCTACCCGAGTGGGTGATAATTCAGCTTGCTCGCCAAGCGTCAGAATTCGAAGCAATTGAAGTCCCCGACGATATCAAGGTTCAGCGCGATGTGATTTACGCTCAAACAGACACCGGCGATCTCACTTTAGATATCTACACACCGAAATATCGCTCGGAAGAAAAAATTCCCGCCATCGTCTATGTATTTGGTGGTGGTTGGTTCTCCGGCAATAAACACCAAATACAAAGACTAGGAGGACATTTATTAGCAAGACATGGGTATGCCGTCATAGCGACAACCTATCGCCATAGCGATAGCGCCAAATTTCCGGCTCAAATCCACGACCTTAAGGGCACGATTCGTTGGATTCGTGCGAGGGCCATCGACTATAATTTGGATGCAGGTGCAATCGGAGTTTGGGGACCTTCGGCAGGCGGACATCTAGCTGCACTTCTCGCGACCACCAACGGTAATCCCGAATTAGAAGGGGAAATTGGGGGAGTCGAGCTAAGTCATTACTCTAGTGATGTCCAGGCAGTCGTAGACCTATTCGGTGTAGCAAATTTAGTCAAGCAGACCGAGTCCAGAGATTGGATGACAGAAAGGTTACTAGGCGGCCCACAATCAGAGCGGACGGCTCTAGCTCGTTTAGCCAGCCCACACTTTCACGCTTCATCTAGCTCAGCTCCCATTTTGATTTTTCACGGTGACAAAGATGAATTAGTCCCGGTAGAGCAGAGCATTAACTTTCACCGTCATCTACAAGAAGTGGGCGCGGACTCAACATTACACGTCATAGAAGGTGGGGCCCATGGTGGAGAGGCCTTCAACACGCCTGTCATTCGGAATATGATGATCGAATTCTTCGATGCCCATCTCAAATCCAACTGAGCTCAAAGCAGAAAAACGGCACTAAACAAAAAAAGAAGAGGAGTATCGCTCCATTGGTTCAAAGATGGCCCGTCAGTTCACTTCGACCCGATCGCACGGACTTTATCACTCACAATGGCATAGGGAGACGCGATAAGTTTTTTATTCTTTTCAGCCCATTCATGCGCTTCAGCCATCAACGAGTCGGGACATTGGAAAAGCGAAACCACATCTTCACAACGAAGTTGCAACGTAAGAAGGTCGTGGACGCCGGAAAATCCGAAGTCAAATTTCTCTGTCGAGGTTATCCAATGTGCAAGTTCAATAATTTTATCAAGCGTTCTACCTGCCTCTAGATGATTGCGCGTAAACTCATATTGTTGCTTACAATTTTCCGCAAACATTAATTTTAAGTTTTTGTCCAGATACGATATTTCAATTGGAGGAAAATGAGGATAATCATTCTGGAAGACCTGCTCATAACTACGATTAACAAAGGCCATCACATCTTTGGATTTATTGCCACTCTGCCTGCGAACTGGTTGGACATTGATATCAGCGTAGACTTTTCGCTTTTTTGCCTCTTCAATAGATTCTTTCGCGTATCGCCTAGGGACTGTCCGCCAGTAGATTTCATTTCCAAACTTGATCGCAAGAACCGGACGATCAAAATTCAGGATGCCATACCCAACTTCGTGCTTATAAAGAAATGATGCTGAAAATCTGACCTGCCTCAACGCTGACTCTCCTGCCTCCTGCCACTGAGAATCTATCGATAGGTTAGGAGCATAATTAATCTCATTACCAGAAATAATAAATCTTGGCTCGTCACCGAGCATCATAAATTCCTGGGTACAGCGATCTAAGAACTGATCAAAATCTAAAGCCCTCTCCTTGGCGTCTTTCATAAAACTTGATCCTTAACATCTCTACTCTACACTGCTGTAAATTTCACAGCAGAGCGATAATTTGAGCCTTCTCCAGAAGACGATTGTAAAGCAAATTAATTTGAACATCTTGCCTTTCAGCAAAAGACACAAGTAATTGGATATACGGGGATTTACATTGTTAAACTGACGGCACGAAACTCAGTAGTAACAACCAAATTGAACAACGAAATACCAGAAGGACGATTGCAGCGATCCTCGTCAGACGGTCGCCACATCTCGTCATTTAAGCAAGTCCTTTATCGTCATGGCGGCACAATGTCAGCACTGGCCGCGCTGGGGCTAGTATTAACGCTCGCCTCTAAGCTCCTTAACCGATACGCGTCAGACTTCTTGACGGACCCGACTCTTTACTTGATCGCCGGGGCCATAATTTGTGTCTTTTTCACCTTGTTCTTGCGATTTCGTAAGTCGGAACTTAATAAAAGCCAACTGCTTTGGATTGCCTATCTCCTAGCCATTTCCATTGTTGAGGAAATCGCATTTCGTCTCACAATACCGTTTTTATTAATCAGTGTCTTAGGAGGCTTCTTATCGGTGTTGTTAAGCAACTTGGCGTTTGCGCTAATTCATTACGTCACCCTCAGATGGAAACTAATCCCATGTGTTTTTACTTTCTTGGGGGGCATAGGGTTTAGTCGACTATTGGAGAACAGCGAAAACATCGTGCTGGTGATCTTGGTGCACTGGTTCGTGACGTTCTTGAACACGCCCACGCCGCCCAAAAGAAGCGATGAGGGTCTAAAAGTTGGTCAGCTGTCTTAGAGTAAAATAGGACGAGATCAAAACTCTAGAGGGAGACCAATAATATTTTCGAAATAATTACTCTATTGATAATTGCCAGCCTTATTCTTCCGTTTTTCTTTTTGTTTGAAAAAGACAAATGTGAAAAATGCGGGACAACGGAAATCGAAAAAAGTCCCATCGAAAAAACCGAGGTAGATGGCCAGTCAAAAGACATTCATCGATACAGATGCTTGAGATGCGGCCATCAACACAAAACTGTAAAAGACCCAGCTTCAAGCGCAAATCAACGCAAATCTTATACTGGAGGTACCGGTTTTTAATCGAGAGGCACGCTGGCTTTCTCGAAAGCCCACAAAAGACAAGTAGGAAAATTTGAGAAGTGTCTATTAGGTCATGGGTTTGGAGTAATCCCATGAGACTACACTAAAGTTTGCAAGTTTGATGAACACCGAACCCGCGGATGCCGATACTGGCCATTCACTTTCTGGAGCGCCCCTCAGTTTTGCGGCCAAACGACTTATCACTAAGCGCTCTTCGTCTTCCCTGACCACTTGCGCGTCTCCTCGAAGTAAAACACCGCGAATGTCCTGCATACTCGTACCATCTTCTAAACTGAGAGACACCTTTGGATTGCGTTCGATGTTCACAACTTTTTGAGTGTTATCTCGGCATCCCATAAAAATGCGATTACCATCCCGAAAGTAACCAATCGGCACGGTATGGGGATAGCCATCCTGGCCAATGCTAGTAAACATCATCCAACCAGGCTTGCTATCCAGAAAAGACTCGACCTCTTCTTCGGTCATTTTCCCAGGCACAAACAGACTCCGGTTATTTCAGCAGGAATTCCACTGAATCGTCGACAAAACTGAACTCATCACCTATATCGGCGCCAAACTCAAATGATGAGGGCTTACCTGGGGAAACGCCCTTAAGCACGGTAATAGCGGTATAACCACTCAAGACCAATCCCAAATCTGTTTCTTCATCGGCTTCGAATTCAGTATCCACCAGGCCAAAGTTGAGATTACCCATTCCATCTGAGTTAAGTGCGCTGCGTTGCGCGCCAAAGGGTGCTAAACGCGCCCATTTCATACCTTTTACCGCGTCTAAGGGCAACGCCGGTACATTGACATTTAATATCGTTTTGCGTTTGGCAGTTTCGATCATTGGTAAGCAATTTCTCGCGGCGGCTACTGCCGTTTCCCAAAGCCAAGGTAAAGACTCATCTTTACTGTGTAGGCTCACCGCGATGCCCTTTGAACCGAAATTTTGAGCTGTCAATATCGCGCCCACCGTGCCGCTGTGTAAGGTTGACCTGCCCGTATTCAAGCCTGGATTAATGCCAGAAAGCACGAGATCAGGAACTGGGCCGAATGCCTCAAGGTGACTAACTATCACACAAAGCGCGGGAGGGCCATTAATCGAAAAAGCCTCTCCGTCAAAATCACTAATGGAGTGCTTGTGATAGACGATGTCATCTTTTCGAGATAACGGACCCAAGGAGGCTCCAGTGCCGGAGGCATCGAAATTAGGTGCGACAATGCAAACCTCATGGCCAAGACTCTCGGCCATGCGAGCTAACGCGTGCATACCTTCACTATCGATTCCGTCATCATTGGTAACTAAAATTCTCAAAACGGAATCCTTAACTGCTTAATTAATGTTCAGGTAACTCGAATAAAGATGTTATCGGTTTTACGCAATCACAGAAAGCGCATCAAAATCGCCAACTGTTTCAAAGTGACGCACAGCAATCGTTTTAAACAGCTCGAAACTTCTCTCGTTCCCAGCATCAAAGTTAGATCCCCCTATTACGGGTATCACGCTTAAGCCCAACAATGTCCACTTCATATCCTCGCGAAGCTGAGCCTCCGAATAGTTTATACCGCGCTCCTGCAGCCCACTTAAATAAAGGTCGATATATTCTTGTTGATGTATCCTTCGAAGACCCGTATCTATGTTAGTCCCGATCAAATACGCAAAGTCCCAGCTCGGTCTAACCGAAGCCAACAGCTGCCAATCTATTACCGCTATCTCGCTTTCATTAGAGGAAAAAAACAAGTTCTCAATACGGTAATCGTAATGCGTAAGCGTCAGGGTCCCCTCGCTCAGCGCGGTCAATATTGTTGGCCATGAATCGATGATACTGCCAAAGTCCTTTCTGGAAATCGATAGATCACTTCCAAATCGGTCATAGAATATCTCCTCACAAGCCTTCACATCTGAAATGGTCGCCCAGAGATGCTCTGCCTTCATGGTTGGTAGCCAAGGCAGTTCGTTCGTACGGTTCCAGTAAGGAGCGGAGATCTTAGGAATTTCTTTAACCGCCAGAGAGGCTTGTTCGTGGCTAGCCCCAGATATCTGGTCTGGAGAATGCCAGCCTTCCATAAACTCCATCAGCAGAGCTACGCTCTCGGTCTCCGAATTATAATCCGCATAAAACACTTCAGGAGTTCGAACCTCAAGCTTACTCGCAAGTTCTTTGTAAAATCGCACCTCGTTTTCATACATGCGGTAACGTAACGCGACCTGATGCATTCCTTCTATCGGCGCACGCAATTTCAGAAACATGAGCTCCTCCTGGCCTGACTGCGTTTTGATCAGGACCTTGCAAAACTCTCCGGTCTGGCCGATTCCCTCGCCCATCGGATGTGATTTAATACTCTGGATATCCCCGTCCTCATAGCGATTTTGTTCCACCAAAGTTTTTGCGAGCCACTCTTCGCTAAGCGAAGCCACACTGCTTGGAATATCTGTCATGTCATTTCCTTTTCTCTCAATTTTGGCAAAAGCAACGATTCATACTTTTGTTTTCGCTGGATTCAATTCGCTACGGACATCTTGACATTGTCGCTCACGCAAATCGACCAAGGATCACAACAGATTCAAAGAGGGCTTGAGAGTGCAGTTAACTATAATATAACGTCAAGTAAGTCCTAGAGTATCGGGAGAACCGAGATTGAAAAAATATTGGTTGATGGGTTTGTTGGCCATAGTCCTGTTCGGAGTTTGGCTATTTTCTAAATATTGGTACTACATGCCGGGCATCATCTCGAACCTTGTTTCGCCGATAGCTGAATTCAGAGAAATAGACTGGGAGTCTGGGCCACAAGATCGAGACAACCGCATCGACAAACCAAACATCGTCGTACTATTAGTGGATGACTTGGGATTCAATGACATTACCTTTTACGGCGGGGGCATCGCAGGAGGCAGCGTGCCTACACCTAACATTGATTCGATCGCACGGGATGGGATTCACTTCAGCAATGGTTACACTGGCAATGGGACTTGCGCACCTTCAAGGGCCGCCTTATTAACTGGCCGATTCGCCACTCGCGTCGGATTTGAATTTACGCCGATGGGAAGTCCTTTGTTCGCCGAATTAACGGGTGGCGATGGATACATCGAAAAAAATGCAGATGAGTACCCAGAAAACGATCAACTGGGCCTACCCGCCGACGAATCCACATTAGCCGAACAATTATCCGCAGTGGGGTACCACTCAGTAGCATTAGGGAAATGGCACCTCGGGGAAGGCATCGGGATGAGACCAAATGATCAGGGCTTCGACGAGTTCCTCGGTTTTCTACCTGGAGCTGCCCTCTTTATGGAAGAAGGCGATGACAATGTCGTTAACTCAAAGCAAGAATTTGATCCGATCGACAAGTTCTTGTGGGCGAATCTTTCTTATGCCGTCCAACACAATAATAATGGAGATCGTTTCAGTCCTGATTCGCACATGACCGATTATTTTAGCCGACAAGCTGTCAGGGTGATCCAGCATAACCGAAACCGTCCGTTCTTTTTGTATCTGTCTTACAATGCCCCGCACACGCCTCTGCAGGCTGAGAAGGCAGACTATGAAGCGTTAGCGCATATCGAAGATCATGTCGAGCGCACCTACGCCGCAATGCTACGCGGCCTCGACCGAGGCATCGGGCAGGTGCTCAAAGCATTGGATGACAACAACCTATCAGACAACACGATGGTGATCTTCGTTAGCGATAACGGAGGCGCTGGTTACGTTGGATTACCCGACCTCAACAAGCCCTACCGCGGTTGGAAAATCACGTTATTCGAGGGCGGAATTCACACACCCTATTTTATCCGGTGGCCGCAAAAAATACCCGCGTGCACGACCTAT
>CAZYHH010000138.1:0-8571 GCA_964647295.1 uncultured Pseudomonadales bacterium | reverse complement strand
TAAAAAAACCGAAGCCTTTTTCTTTTGATGGGACCTGACTCCCATCCAGAACCAATTTAGCGCCTTGTTAAACTCCAGATTGAATGAAGCAAGCCACTTTTTCTTGGTGTTCCTGGGTGATCAGAGGCCCTAAATCGGGTTCGTCTGTCTCTGATAAGCCTGGGCCTATCTTGAGGGCCTGCGAAGCTGTTTTGAGGGCCTCCACGGTCTTATCTGCTACGCTTTCTCCCACACAGACAGCGACTGATACCGCCATACAACGCTCGCCTGCAGATCCAAAGGCCGAACCCGTTAGTGCATTTACAACTTCTGTCGTGTCGGCGTCTGGCATGACAACGAGATGGTTTTTGGCTCCACCCAGTGCTTGGCAACGTTTTCCTTGCTTTGAGCTCTCAGTATAGATGTGTTCAGCGATGGGTGTTGAACCTACGAAGCTAATTGCCTGGATTTCAGGATGCTCCAAGAGTGCGTCTACGGCTTCTTTGTCTCCATTCACCACATTGAAAACGCCCTTTGGAAGACCTGCTTCTCTCAGTAGCTCGGCTAGCATAATTGAAGGACCTGGGTTTTTTTCGGATGGTTTTAGGATGAAAGTATTACCGCAGGCAATCGCGATGGGGAACATCCACATGGGAACCATAACCGGGAAGTTAAAAGGGGTGATTCCAGCGCAGACACCCAGAGGCTGCATTAGTGAATATGAGTCGACCTCTCGGCCAACATTCAGTGAAAATTCACCTTTCTGGTTATTAGGTATGCCGCAGGCAAACTCAACTACCTCGATCCCTCGAGTCAATTCACCTTGTGCATCGGACAAAACCTTACCGTGTTGAGTCGTTATGCTCGTAGCGAGCTGATTCCTGTTTTTTTCGACAAGTTCTTTGAATTTGAATAAGGTCCGTGCCCGGATTACTGGCGGGGTTTTAGACCAACTTTCAAAGGCTTCAGCCGCTGTCGAAACAGCGCCTTCTACTTGGGATTTGGAGGCGAGTTCAACTTCTGCGATTTGCTTCCCGACAGCAGGATTGAATACCGGGTTCGTTTGACTATTTGGGCTGGTGACAATCGCATTATTAATATAGTGACCGATTCGTTCCATAGCCGCCTCAATTTGGTTTTCACAGAGACTTCAATATTAGTTCAATTGGACTAGAAAATCGTTATCGAGTCGTGGAAAGGCGATTATTTATCGCGATTAGAGGGGTGCTCAAGGCGGTAAATCTAAAACATAGAAGGGTTTGGTGACAAGTTATTCTAGAGCCTTTTCAGGTTTTCTAATCGCGCCATCCTCTGAGTAGGGATCGCTGTAATAACCTAGCGCGTATTCGCCTTGAGTGTAGCCAAGCAAGGCTTGCAGTGTTGGATCAAAGTTTTTGGCGATGTTTGGCGGACAAGAAAGGTATTGGTTTTCTTCCTGTCGAAGCCAGCCCAGGCAATACGTTAAGTTCAAACCAATCCTGGGGTCCTTCGAATGGTTTGCGCCACCGCTATGAAGTATGCTGCCATTGTAGATGAACACGGAGCCTAGACTCATCTCTGATTCGGTGATTTGGTCAGGGTTCGCTCTTTGGGACGAATCCCATTTGTGACTCCCCGGAACACATCTCGTTGCACCATTTTCTTTTGTGAAGTCCGTGAGCGCCCAGATAGTGTTTAGCTGAGGTTCAATTTTGAGCGGGAGATAATCCCCCCACGCTTCTCGGTCTCGGTGCAGGACTTGGGCTTCTCCACCGGGATTGATTGTGATGGCCTGGGTCAAATGTAATATTATCTTTCGGGTGTATTGCTCTAGATATTTTTCGGCGATACCAAGTATTAACTCGTTTATAATCAGAGATCGGCAAATCGCTGATCTGCTAACTAAGCCGCCTGTCCGTTGTGTGTTGTGTCCCGAAAATTTGTCTCGGCCCATCGGTGTGTTTTCGATGTACCGAGCAATTTCGTGTTTCAATAAGCTGACTGTTTCAGAATCAATCAGATCCTCAATAATGACGGCACCGCATTCGTTTAAATGCTCCACGGTTTGATGAGTGCTTGTGTCTCGATGTAAATAAGTAAGATCCACAAAGACCTCTTTCTTAAAGAGACTTTAGATTCTAATGGTCGAAAAGGTTTTTACTAGAGTAAATTGGTAAAAAGTTTTTGATTATACTGTCGGAAAACATCGAAGCTCATATTAGTTCTTATGAAAGTAGCTTCATCGTTCAATAGGCTCCGTAGCGTGATAGCTCGTTTTGTACAAGGTTGTTACATGTTAATTGCGATGTCTTGTCTAAGACTATCAAAAATTCAGGGCTATCCCTTAAAAGACAATAAAGCATTCAAATATATATTTGTAGGAGAGTTGGTTTATTCTTCGGTCACCAGCCACCGAGTTTGGATAACCCTACTAGTATCACCAGTGCTTTTCAAATCCGAAGGAAAGAAAAGAAGGTAACTGATTAACTTCCTTCGTTTGGGAAAAATCTCGATTATATTCGTAAGATAATACATTTTTTCGATTTAGCGCGTTGATGAATTCGAAATATAGATTGATCTTGTCCTTAACTGACCAGTCAAGTCTAAGATCGATTCGAAAATAATTTGGAAGTCTTTCTTTGTTTATTGAACCGTAAATAGGTGAAAAACGGTTCGACTTTAGGGGGTCAGGTTTGCCACCCAAGATTTCGGTATAAGGTGGACCGGAGTGATAGGCAAGACGCCCACTCAAATCAAAACGACTATTTAATTTGAGTTTTGAAACAAGTGAAACTATTAAGGGCTGGTCATATTCAAAATCAAATTTTGATTGGTTAGGCTTGTCTTCGCGGATTGATCGGGAATAGGAAATGGCCAGCCAATTAGTCCAAGGATCTTCAATCCTTTTTAACAGAATCTCCGCGCCCCATGCATGACCTTCACCTTGATTGTCGTATATGCTTTCATTATCGCTTGTAACAAGATTTTTTAGCTTTTTGTAATAAGCTTCTGTTTTCAGGATTACTTGCCCAGGCAGTAGTGATCTTAACCCTAGTGTTATGTCTTTTGACTTTAGATAGCTAAGGTTTTCGTTGCCGAGAGATTCTTCGACGTACTCAAAACGGGGCATTTGATGGTGAGCCCCCATGCCTATCGATATTTGACTGAAGTCGTTTAGGTCAAAGTCTATTCTTATTCGCGGCTCAAAGGCGCTTTCATTCAAATAACTGTCTTGGCTCCAGCTTATTCCTAGAGTTAAGTTAACTTGATTACTAATTGTGAAAGAATCTTCTACAAACAAACTACCTTGAAAATAGTTATCTTGAGAATTAACAGATAGGAAATCGTTGTCAATGTATCTACATTCAACATCGAACTCCGTGCAACCAATGTCTCGAACTATTATGTCGTAGTCCTTGTTAGCTCTTAAAAAAGACCCCCCAAATGTTAGGAAATGAGACTTTGCCAAATAACGCTTAACACTCAATCTAACAATGTCGTCGTGTTCTTTTTTATTAATCTTGCCAGCAGCACCTATATTGGAAATGATACTTTTGTTAATCCGACCTAACGCTAGTTGTAGACTAGAGGATTGGTTTTTTTTTGACTTGATCAAAAACATTTGACGGGAGTATTGAGTTTTGTAGCTGTGCGCCCCTATCACCGCAGGATCAACAATTGCTCTAGCCGAATCTTCGTCTAAAAGTAATTCTGCTTCATCGCTTGCTCCATCTATGATCAAATTCAGCTCGGAACGCTCATTTATATCGTACTGATATTGTCCCCTATAATCGTAATACCTTGGCAGTTGAATGAGGTTTAGACCATTGTTGTCTTTTTCTGCGCGCTTTTTAATGTTTTCGCCTACGAGTAGATCGTAATAGCTCACTCTTCCAGAAAAGCTAGTGCGACTGCGTTCGTTCAGGGGTGCCTCCAACAGTAAACCCGTGTCGAAGATGCTCACATCAAGCATTCCTTTTGGGCCTTGTGTATCCGGACTTCGGGTGGCGACGTCAATAATAGCGCCTACCTTCCCCTCATATTGGGCTCCGAAGCTTGCGGGAAACATGGTTATTCCATCTACAAGGTCGCTATCAAGCACGCTAAGTCCAGTCAGATGGAACAAATAACCTACCGGGAGAAAATCAATGAAATATTGGTTGTCGATTGGACGAGAGCC
The DNA here is from genome assembly GCA_964647295.1 of uncultured Pseudomonadales bacterium. GTDB lineage: Bacteria > Pseudomonadota > Gammaproteobacteria > Pseudomonadales > Azotimanducaceae > UBA4421. Next base: position 4,433 of record CAZYHH010000138.1, on the reverse strand, counting down.
TCTGATTGAAACTCCACCGTCGAAGTCACTGTTAACGGCGACTCCTGGCATTGTAACAATAGCCCTTATGGCATCATCTTGAGTGCCTGGGATTTTTGCTAATGTAAGCGAGTCAAGATGTGCACTAAGAGGCCGGCTCTCTTCTATTCTTTCTTCAATTACTAATATTTCTTCGATTTTTTTTTTTGATTCGCAGTTGACATGGCAAAGGGAACATTCGTTAGCGCTAGTATTAGAAAAAGTACTGGTGTCTGAAACATAGTCCTTCGAAGAGCTGCCTTAAGAGATAGAGTCATAGTAAATCGCTTAATCTTGGCCTATTACCAAGGAGGTATTAATTCCCCCAAAAGCAAAATTATTGGTCATTACTACGTTGCAGTCTATTCTGCGGGGTTCAGACATCACATAATCTAAAGTTCCACAGCTCTTGTCGGGTTCATCCAAATTACGAGTAGGTGGAAACCAACTGTCGTTTAACATATTAATCGTAGCCCAGCTTTCTATTGCACCACAGGCCCCAAGTGTATGGCCGATGTGGCCTTTTAAAGTGCTTATAGGAACTTTAGAGCCAAAAATACTCTCTACGGCATTTGATTCGGCTATATCACCTACATCTGTGGCTGTTCCATGCGCATTGATATATTGAATGTCCTTCGGGGAAATATCTGCATCTTCGAGCGCGAGTTTCATAGCAATGCCCATTGTCTCTTGATTGGGTTGCGTAACATGGCCTCCATCGGAGTTTGTGCCAAATCCTAAAATCTCTGCATAGATAGGGGCGTTGCGCGCCATTGCGTGTTCTCTTTCTTCGAGTATCAGCGTACCGGCACCTTCTCCAACAACAAGCCCGTCTCGAGCTTCGTCAAAAGGACGAGGCGTCAATTCTGGATATTTATTCTTAACGCTGGTGGCATAAAGGGTGTCAAAGATAGCGGCTTCCGACGCACATAGCTCTTCCGCACCTCCTGCTAACATTGCTACTTGTTTTCCATGCTTTATTAACTCATATGCGCTACCGATGCCATAACTACCTGAAGTGCAGGCGCTTGAGGTAGTAATTATTCGGCCTTTAAGTCCAAAAAATATACCGATATTTACGGGAGTAGTATGGGACATCATTCGAATGTATGTTGTCCCTGTTATGCCTTTCATTGACTCGTTAATAAGCATATTGCCGAAATCCATAATAGCAGAAGTGCTTCCTGTGGATGAGCCATAGGCTACGCCTACCCTGCCGGAATTTAAAAGTGGATCACCAAGTAAACCAGAATCCTGCAAAGCCATTTCACTTGCTGCGGTCGCCATCAGTGCGACTCTTCCCATTGTTCTAGTTTGCTTTCTTGAATAGTGCTTTGGGGTTTCAAAACCGCTGATTGGTGCTCCTAACTTTGTATTTAGATCATCATAAATGTTCCAATTATCCATTGTGGAGATTGCAGTTTTTCCACTTTCGATGTTATGCCTAAAGGCGTTCCAATCTGAACCCAGTGCGGTAACCGCGCCCATACCAGTCACCACTACCCGTTTACTCATACCATCCCTCCGTTTACCGAGATCACTTGCCGCGTGATATAGGCAGCTTTATCTGACATCAGATAGGCAATTAAGCTCGCCACCTCTTCCGGCTCCCCGACCCTTTGCATCGGCACTAGCTTGAGTGCTTCTTCTACTGGAGCAGTATCCAACATTTTTGTTTTAATAAGCCCTGGGGCGACGCAATTTACTGTGATATTTCGTTTAGCCAATTCTACCGCTAAAGCTTTAGTAGCGCCTATTATCCCGGCCTTGGAAGCGCTGTAATTAACTTGACCTCGATTTCCTGAAATCCCTGATACAGAGGAAAGCGTAACTATTCTCCCGGGCTCACGCCGCCTGATCATTGGCATTACAATAGGTTGAATGACATTGAAGAATCCGTCCAAGTTAGTGGATATGACGTCGTCCCAGTCTTTTTCGGATAGAGCTGGGAAGGCATTATCCCTTGATAAACCGGCATTGCATACGACTCCATAATAGGCCCCATTAGTGTCAATATCTTCAAGAATTTTCTTACTGCTTTCTTGTCTATTGGAAATATCAAACCCTAATACGCGATGTTTTTTTTCTTTGCTTTTTAGGTAATTTGAAAGTTCTTGTACACCTTTGTGGTTACTATTGTAATGCAGTACAACCTCGAATCCATTTTCAGATAATGTTTCCGCTATTGCTTTGCCAATCCCGCTACTACTGCCTGTTACGAGCACGGTTTTCAATGTCTTCCCATCAGGATATTTTCTAGGCTTTGTATATTTTTCGGTTGATAAGCCTTGAATCTACCTTCAACAAAAACAATATCGTTAACGGTAATTTGGCCATCCATCACACCTATAGGCTCTTCAGCAAACACCTCGTTTACACAAATTTGCAATACCGAGCCTAGAGGAAATAATGGGAAGTGAACCTCACATCTTTTAGTTCCAAGTAATAAACCAATGTTAGGTTTTAACCCTTCAAGATACCTTTTATAACCTGCAAGCGCTGAAAATCCTTGGATTAGATATTCGATCCCAACAAAACAGGGAAGTAGTCCACTATTGGAAAAAAAAATATTTGGTTTGCTCAAATCCGCAGTAGCTTGTAATTGATTTTCGGTAATGGTTTGGATTTCGTCAATGAGATTCATTTCTCCTTTATGAGGCACTAGATCATGGATTTTAGGAATTAACATGGTTGAGGGATCGCTGATCAGTTATCGTGTTTCTGACTAAGAATATCAATAGCATGTTCGAAATGATCCCTATGAAAATAGTTTTGCCAAAGTATGAAATCATCGGTGTGGAGCTCAGTGACAAAAGACCAAAAGCCGCAAGAGTCGTCATGGCTGATAACAAGACTGCTACCCGACACCTAGAGTCTCCCCTGGATTCTTTGTACATGAAAACGCCATAATCCAAGCCTAAACCAATCACCAAATAAATACCAAATAGATGGAAGATTGTGATTTCTGCGCCCCAAAGAGAAAAAATTGCTAATGCAAACAAAGATGAAGCAATAGGGATTAGAGCGATCAAAATCCTATTCAGTCTTCTAGTCCAGAGGTAAAGCCAAATAACGATAACGACTATAGACAAGAACAAGGTCAAAATTGTTTGTTTAAACCCACGGGCTAATTCATTTGCCCAGCCATCCAAGAAGTCTACTAACAACAATTCATCAGGCAGCCGTAACTCCTTTATTGCTTTATGAGACTTGATGCCGATGAGCTCAATTCTAACAATATATTCATCTTCCAATTGACCAATCCATAAATGTGGAAAGGTCAGTTTTGCTATTTCATTTACTGTCGTCGAGTTGAGATACTTGTTAGCTGAACTCATGATTTTTGTTTTCAATTCGCGTTCAGTGTTGCTGAGCATGTTAATTGATTGATAGGCTTTGCCTTCTGATCCATAAATGTCGGCTATCAGATCTTTGTTGATTGCCTGTGTCTTCATGGAAGGTAGATAATCGGATATTAATTGAAAATTTTCTATCAGTTCTGCCTCCACAAGTGATCTGAACCATGGCTTAGTTTTTTCGAGATTTTCTAGTAATACTTGAATATCGTTGTTCTTCATCAAGAAAAATAAATTTGGTTCGCTTGATTTTAGTAATTGGGCGACTTCTCGATCATTCGTAATCAGATCATTATCTGGCTGATAAAGACTACGTATTGATTTATCGATAGATCCATGTGTCAAGAGGGTCCAGATAGAAAACAAAGTAACAATTAGAATAAAAATCGTATGTTTTTTATTGTTTGAATTTGGAGATGTAATTTCCCTTTCATTAACAATCAATTGAAAGAGACTACCTTTAATAGTCACCGCGCGAGAAAAGAAAAACGGAAAGGCTAGTATCGTGAATATCCAACAAGCAAATAAACCCATAGCGGCAAAAACGGCTATTTCTTTCATTATTGGTAAGTTAGTACCTAAGAGAAAAAAATAGGCTACTCCGGTGCTAAATACTGCGATCAAAGAAGTGGTCCTCAAACTATTTCGGCGAGCTGAATCACCACTACAAATAAAGTGTAGAGCATAGTCCACTCCAACGCCGATCAAGCTGGTTCCAAAGACAAGGGTAAGGACGTGGAGGTGCCCAAAAACTAAGAAAGTGAGTGGGAAAGATACGAAGGTACCGATTAAAATTGACGAGAGCGCGAACGCCAAAGGTCGAATCGTGCGGAAAGTATATAAGAAGAGACCAGCAATCAGAATGATGGAAGTTGTCGAGATTAGAGTTACTTCTTTTTTTGCATCTGTAGTTGCTTTCGCGATATGAAACAATGCTCCGGATTTCATTGTGCGTATATTTGGGTTGGTTGACTCTATTTGTTCTATGAGAGCGTTGATTTGGGTCTCAATTTCAACAATGTCGTTGATGGGCAGTTCAGTTTCTCTAGCGCTCAAAGT
>CAZYHH010000137.1:6280-8639 GCA_964647295.1 uncultured Pseudomonadales bacterium | reverse complement strand
CAGTCTGCACAGGTAACAGGAGAAGTGCCAGGCGCGCTTCCATCTCCTCCACAATCGCCACACTGCGCCAGTACAGGAACCTGGATCTCAACCGCGTCTCCGTTAACCGCCTGCTCCAAAGACAAACTTAAGTTATAACGAAGATCCGATCCCCTGGAAACTCCGTCGCTTCGCCCTCGGGAACCACCAAAAATATCGCCGAACACATCGCCAAAAATATCACTAAAATTACCCTCGAACCCTGAAGCGCCGCCTTGATTGGGGTCTACTCCTGCATGACCAAAACGATCATAGGCGTTGCGTTTTTCAGCATCGTTTAATACTTCGTAGGCTTCACTAGCCTCTTTGAACTTCTCTTCAGCCTTCGGATCACTAGACTGTCGGTCAGGGTGATATTTCATCGCCAAACGGCGATATGCTTTTTTTAAATCGTCGGCAGAGGCATTTTGATCAACACCCAGAACATCGTAATAGTCTCGTTTATCCATTTTTCCCTACAACCATAATGCGGTTGTTATTCATGTGAGCCCCAATAAGGTTATGGCTTCAAATCGAGTTCAATCCCTTAGGGCAGGTCATTCCTTTTTATCCTCATCTTTGACCTCTTCAAACTCAGCTTCAACAGCATCACCATCCGCTTCATCGGCCTGCGAGTCTCCTCCTCCCTCTTGATTCGCCGACTCAGCCTGTTCTGCGTACATTTTTTGAGCTAAACCTGCTGACGCCTCCGAGAGACTATTAATCTTGGCTTCTATTTCTTCCTTATTTTCAGTCTTTAACGCTTCTTCTAATGCAGTAGCCGCGGACTCAATACTCTCTTTCTCTTCTCCAGAAGCTTTATCTCCTGCATCAGCAATCGCTTTTCGAGCACCATGGATTAACCCATCTGCTTGATTTCGAAGCGTAACCATTTCTTCAAATTTTTTATCCTCTTCAGAATGAGCTTCAGCATCTCTAACCATTTGCTCTATCTCATCATCGGACAATCCGCTCGAAGCCTGTATGATAATCGACTGCTCCTTACCCGTTGCCTTATCTTTCGCTGAGACATTAAGTATTCCGTTTGCATCAATATCAAATGCAACCTCAATCTGTGGCATTCCTCGAGGAGCTGGTGGTATATCCGAAAGATCAAACCGACCAAGAGATTTGTTCTGAGCTGCCTGCTTACGCTCACCCTGAAGAACATGGATGGTAACAGCCATTTGGTTATCATCTGCCGTCGAAAATATCTGCGTTTTCTTAGTAGGGATAGTTGTGTTTTTCTCAATCAAAACGCTCATAACCTGCCCCATAGTCTCTATGCCTAACGAAAGCGGAGTAACATCTAACAAAAGAACATCGGTTACGTCACCAGCCAAGACCCCGGCCTGTATGGCAGCCCCCATCGCAACCGCTTCATCAGGATTCACGTCCTTACGCGCCTCCTTCCCAAAAAAATCTTTAACTTTTTCTTGTACTAAGGGCATCCGAGTTTGACCACCAACCAAAATCACATCATCGATATCGTTGACCGTCTGGCCCGCGTCTTCCAAGGCAGTCCGACAAGGAATAATCGTATTCGTGACTAATTCCTCTACTAACGACTCTAGCTTAGCTCTACTTAATTTCATCACCAGATGTTTAGGGCCAGATTGGTCAGCTGTGATATACGGAAGATTGATTTCAGTTTGCTGACTGGTTGAGAGCTCGATTTTCGCTTTTTCTGCCGCTTCTTTTAAGCGTTGCAAGGCTAAAGGATCGCTATGCAGATCCACTCCACTCTCACTCTTAAACTCTTCCGCAAGGTACTCAATTATTCTCAAGTCGAAATCTTCGCCGCCAAGAAAAGTATCACCGTTAGTAGATAAAACCTCGAACTGATGTTCGCCATCAACCTCAGCTATTTCAATTATAGAAACGTCAAAAGTACCCCCACCAAGATCATAAACGGCTATCTTTGAGTCACCTTTGTTTTTATCCAACCCATAAGCCAAAGCCGCCGCAGTTGGTTCGTTGATGATTCGCTTAACCTCAAGGCCCGCTATTTTTCCAGCGTCCTTCGTAGCTTGTCTTTGAGAATCATTAAAATAAGCCGGCACTGTGATAACGGCTTCATCGACAGTCTCTCCGAGATAATCTTCCGCAGTCTTCTTCATTTTTTTTAAGACTTCCGCAGATATCTGCGGCGGCGCGAGTTTCTCTCCCTTAACATCGATCCAGGCATCCCCATTTGAAGCCTCGGCTATCGAGTAGGGAACCATCTTGATATCCTTTTGGACTACATCATCTTTAAACCGTCTACCGATAAGCCTCTTAACCGCAAATAAAGTATTGATTGGATTAGTGACCGCTTGACGTTTAGCATTCTGGCCAACCA
>CAZYHH010000137.1:0-6180 GCA_964647295.1 uncultured Pseudomonadales bacterium | reverse complement strand
AATAAAGTATTGATTGGATTAGTGACCGCTTGACGTTTAGCATTCTGGCCAACCAATATTTCTTCATCATCTGTGTAGGCAATAATCGAGGGAGTGGTTCGATCTCCTTCCGCATTTTCTATTACCTTAGGATCACTGCCATCCAACAGAGAAACACAAGAATTGGTTGTTCCTAAATCAATTCCAATTATCTTACCCATAACCTCATCACTCCAATAATTCAGCCAAGTTTTAACTCGGCAATACACAGTCTGACCTAAATATTTAGCCTTAAATCAAAACTTCAAGGCCCTAGCTTTTCTCTTCTTTTACCACTATCACTTTAGCGGCTCTTACTAATCTCTCATTCAAGGTAAATCCCTTCTGGATCACCTCCATGACACTGTTAGGCTCGGCATTCTCATTAGGAACTACCGCCAGAGCTTCATGTAAAGATGGATCAAACGGCATCCCTACAGGATCGACCGAACTCAAACCATTTCTACTTAACGAGTCCATAAATAACTTCAAGGATAATTCCAAGCCTTCCGCGATCGCCTCAGCTCCTTCGACATCCTGTGCAGTTTCTATCGCTTTTTCCAAGCTATCGATAACCGGGAAAAGATCACTAATCAGTTTTTCAGTACCAAATTTATGCGCATTCTCTATATCTCTGACTGTTCTTCGTTTAAGATTTTCAAACTCGGCAGCGCTCCTTAATAGCTGGTCTTTCAGATTCGTAATCTCCAATACTTCGGCAGATTTCTGGTCTTCCTCTTGAAGGTGTTCTTCATCAGATTCCTCTAGAGACGGGTCTTCAGAGTCGGCCACAAGTTCTTCAGTAAACTCTGACGATTCATCGCCATTTGCCTCGATATCTTGATCATCAGATTCACTTCCGGCCACCGACATAGATATTTTCCCAACAAAAATTAGTCCCACCCACTACTTGGGGCCAAAAAGAAAATTTACAAGGGTATCAGTAGCCGAATATCAGTAGCGGATTGCGGCGCTTAGCACGCTCGCAGTAATGTCAACCATTGGGATGACACCTTTATAGTCCATTCGTTTTGGGCCAATTACCCCAAGAACACCCGCCACCTGTCCTTCTACCTCATAAGATTTAGTGACTAAAGACATTTCGTCTAATGGCTCATAACCTGACTCTTCACCTATAAACAACTGCACGCCAGAACTTTGCAAACACTGATCTAATAAATGCAACACCTTACCTTTTTCCGAAATTCCCTCGAATAAAGCCCTAACCGTTTCAGTGTCTTCGGTAAAATCCAGTAGGCGGCTCTCGCCACTGACCACCAGGTCTTGATTGTCCCTACTCGGCACATCTAGCGCGCTTGCAGCGATGTCTAACGCGTCCTGCATAAGCCTGCTCATTAAATCTTTATCTGCCTGAATTCCCGACATAACCTTTTCGCGAACCTCAATAAGTGTAAGTCCAGAAAATTCATGATTAATAAAATTTGCCGCCTGGTTCAAATCAACATCTGAAAAATTCTTGTCTGTGTGTATAACTCTATTTTGAACTTCACGATCATTTAATACCAAGATCACTAAAATTCTTGTGTCACCTAAATTCAGGAACTCGACATGCCTCAGATAGATCTTGTCCCTCTTAGGAGTGCTAATCAGGCACGTCATTTGAGTAATCTCGGACAAAAAGCTTGAGGCATTAGAAATGAGTTCTTTGGGAGACAGATCCCCGTCAAGTTCCGCCTCAATGGCTTTAACACGGCCAACATCCCAGGGTTCCACCATTAACAAGCTGTCCACAAAAAACCTTAAGCCTTGCTGTGTAGGTATTTTACCCGCGGAAGTATGGGGAGAATGTACTAGTCCCCTCGACTCCAATTCCCCCATAACATTTCTCACGGTTGCAGGTGATACTGCAACCTCTGGCAACCTAGCTAAAGTCTTAGAAGGCACGGGAGTTCCGTTCGCAATGTACTGTTCCACCAGTAATTTGAATAGCTGTTGGGCTCGACTATTCACAACCGTTAATTCTTCTTTCGACATCACGCACAACCTAAACAAATTGTCTGTTGATACTCTTTCTAGTAAGAAAGAGCGCTAAGCGTAAGCGTATTTATACCAGTCAAACCTATGCTCTGCACCATTTGATGTTAGTCTATGTCTGTATCTATGAGACTTGGGACTCATTCAAATACCAATGCTAAAACAATTGACAGTCCAAAACTTTATTATCGTTAACCATCTCAATATTCAATTCGAAAAAGGTTTGACCACAATTACAGGCGAATCAGGAGCCGGAAAATCTATTCTTTTGGGTGCTCTAAATTTAATATTAGGGCATAGGGCGAGTCCCGATCTCGTAAGCCCAGGGGCTAATCAATCCAATATAAGTGCCGAATTTGATCTACAGAATTGCCAAAAAACAGTAGAACTTCTATTAGACGCGGGCGTCTTTGATTCCAGACAGACGCAATGTCTGATCAGGAGAACTATTTCCGCGGACGGCGGCTCCAGAGCATTTATTAATGAAACCCCAGTAACCCTCAAGTTGTTGCAGGAGGCCATGCAACCATTGATAAATATTTGCGACCAAAACGAAAACCAGCATCTCACCGAGATCACAAATCAAACCCAATTTTTGGACAACTACGCCGGCCAAACTAAAACAGCAAACTTAGTAAAGGGACTTTACAAAAATTGGCAACAGACGGAGAAAGAAGTCAACAAACTTCAGGAAGATCACAGAAATCGGACTGACCGCAGAGAGCTTTTGAACTATCAACTTGATGAGCTGAAAGCCCTGTCATTGTCGGAAAACGAATTCACCAAAATCGAAAACGAGCACAGACGATTATCAAGTGCTAGACAGATAATTGACACGACCGAAGAAGTATTGAATGCGATTGTAAACTTGGATGAGATTCGACAGAGCGACTCAAAGCTTTCCGCAATCAACGACTCAGATCAAAACCTCGAATCAGCGAAAGCAAATCTTGAGTCAGCATTATCCTTAATGGATGATGCTGAACGAGATTTAAAGCGATTTCGCGATCAAATAGTTGTAGACCCGGAGGCACTAATGGAGGTCGAGAACCGATTAAACTTAATAATAGGCGCTGCAAAAAAACACCGAATAGATCCCACACAAATAAACAATCATGTCCAAGAGCTCGAAAAGGAATTACAAGATATAGAAAAAACCACCACAGGAATCGAAGAACTCTCACTTGAATCAACAAGATTGAAAGAGAACTTTCTCAAAGAAAGTCAAAAACTCTCAACTCAGCGAAAAAGGCACCAGCAAGAATTTTGTGACGATGTCGAGACTCAAATATCCTCTCTGGGACTTAAAGAAGCCAAACTGTCTATTAACTTCAAGGAAGAGGTTTCGGCACACGGAATCGAAACCGTTGAATTCCTCGTTCAAACAAACTCAAAATTTAAGCCAGCCTCGCTAAAGAAAATCGCTTCAGGTGGCGAGCAAACTAGGATTTTTCTGGGGATCCAAATAGTTGCTGCAAAAACAACGAAAATGCCGAGCCTTATTTTAGACGAAGCCGACGTTGGAGTTGGTGGCACTACCGCCGACACAATAGGCAGGATGCTATTGCAATTAGGGTCCAACACTCAAGTCATCTGTATTACTCATGCCCCGCAAGTCGCAGCCATCGGTCAAAACCATTTGAGAGTGACAAAGGACAACAGCGAAACCAATATCGCGCCTCTTGATAAAGACATGAGAATAGAGGAATTGGCAAGAATGCTAGCCGGTGCAGGCATCACCGAGAAGACCAGAGAATACGCAAATACGCTTTTGAAGGAAGCAAACTCGAAATAATCTTTCAATTTCCTATGAAATTACAAATAATGCCTCTCTAATCATTCATCAAGGCCTGCCAGTGACAAGAATTCTATCGCTTTTTCTTTTGATTACCTTGGCTTCCTGTTCCTTGCCAAAAGTGCATAAAATCATTATTCAGCAAGGCAATATCATCACTCAGGAAATGATCGATCAATTAAAACCTGGTATGACAAAGAGCCAAGTAGTCTACATTATGGGTGAGCCTATTTTGAAAAACACATTTGACGAAAACCGCTGGGACTATATGTATACCCTCGAGGTACCCGGAGCATTAAGAGCTAATATGAGAATGTCGTTATTCTTTGATGGCGAAATATTGGGTTATTTTACTGGAGACCTTGCGCCGTCTGATTCCACGGGGTCCGATTAATAGCAGGACAAATCCTCTCACCCGGTTGAGGAAGAGGCCTCCTGCTCCAATGCCCGCTTTCTTCGTTGTTCTTTTGGATCTTCTTTGATAGGTCTATATAACTCAATGCGGTCGCCTTCCGAAAGCGCATGTTCAAGGCCACAGAGCTCGCCATAGATTCCTATTGCATAGTCATCGAAATCGACATCGAGAAAAACAGGATCTTCTTTCGCAATGTTAATAGCTAAACCAACTGTCGAATTCTCCTTGAGAACTATGCACGTGTTTAGCTCTTTATCAGGCAAGGCCAGAACAACAGAGACGTTAATCATCAGCACCTTCTATTCTTCGTTGGAACGCCTCCACACAGCCGTCAACCGCCCTTTCTAAAACCTGCTTACCTAGCTTCGCGATACCCTTAAGTTCGTAATTCAACTCCAACCCCACCCGACTGCCTGATTCACCAATCGGAGAAAACGACCAAACCCCATTTAAACTATTAAACGGGCCTGCAGACAGATCCATTTGAATCGTTTCATTAATTATTGAGCGATTCTTGGTAACAAATGAATCTGAAAACCCCGACCAGGATACGTCAACTCTAATCAAGATTTGCTCATGCACGGGCTCCAAGATAGTGACCCTCTCGCAACCCGGCAAAAATTCAGGGTAACGCTCAACGTCACTGACAATCTTATAAGCCCGAGTTACGTGAGCATCCAAAATAGCGGTCCGTATGATCCTAGGCATTAGCCCTGCTGAACGCGATTGATGACCTCAAAAAATTCTGGAAAAAGTGTATTTATGAAAACTAGGGCTACGCAAAGAGGAGCAAGAAACCCAGCTAAAATCTTCCAACTATAAAGACCATACCCTTCCTTGACGCCCAGCTGCTCCATGATTAACGCGTCAGGAATTCGCCACGCCGCAAATAGTGCTATCAGCATTCCACCCAAAGGAAGCATGATATTCTGAGACACATAATCGACCAAATCAAAAAACGTCCGACCAAATAAAGTCAAATCCGCCCAATGATTAAATGACAGAACGGTTCCTATTCCTAACACCCAGCAAAATAGCCCGAGGCTAAGAGCGACCCGGCTCCTTCTCGCATTATATTTTTCCACTAAGTAGGATATAGCTGGTTCGGTCAAAGAAATTGCCGAAGTAATCGCAGCAAAACTTACCAACAAGAAGAATAACGTGCCAAAAAGCGATCCGAAGGACATCTGACCAAAAGCTAATGGGACAGTAACAAACATCAGCCCTGGTCCCTGGCCAGGCTCGAGTCCATTAGCAAAAACAATGGGGAAAATTGCTAACCCAGCCGCAACCGCCACAAAGCTGTCTAGCAAAGCAATGATTATGACGGTGCTGCCGATGTTGGCGCTATCGGGCACATAGGACCCATAAGCCATCATTGCGCCCATCCCCAGACTCAATGTAAAAAAAGCCTGCCCCATCGCTATCAACCAAGTCTCCGTTGTGACGACATCGATTTTGAAATCAAACATAAAGTTAACTGCCTGCTTAAACCCCCCAGATTGAAAGCCATAAATCAGCAAAATAATAAGCAAGATAAAGAGTAGCGGCATAAACCAGCGAACCGCCGTCTCAAGACCCTTCCCAATCCCTCGGCCCACAATCAACACAGTAAAAACCATGAACAGAGAATGCCAAAATAAAAGCTGCCAAGGGTTCGAAAGAAACTCGCTGAAGATGTCTTCAGCTCCAGAAGCACTAATATTAGCAAACCCACCCGAACCAGAAAGCCAAATGTAATTTAGCGCCCAACCAGCGATCACCGCGTAATAAGACAGTATTAGAAAGCCCGCGAGGACACCCAGCCATCCGATGAAAGCCCAATACTTCGATGCTTTAGAGGCCTCCGCCAACTTCTGCATCGCGGTGATCGGACTTGCTCGCCCCGATCTTCCAAGCAAAATTTCAGACATCATTATCGGCACACCCACTAACGCTATGCACGACAGATAAATCA
>CAZYHH010000136.1:0-8648 GCA_964647295.1 uncultured Pseudomonadales bacterium | reverse complement strand
CCTGCAAGGCCAATTCAAGTTCGGTTTTACCTTCTATTTCAGTCCAATCCATCATTCAAAACAAATAACAAAATTTAACATCTAGTGTTCACGGGTCTCTAGAAAAGCAACTTCAGGCCATCGTTCCTGAGCCAACTGAAGATTAACTCTTGAAGGTGCTAAGTAGGTCAAGTGTCCTCCCCCGTCGAGTGCCAAATAATCTGAATTGCTATTCCTAAATTCTTCGAGAAGTTTGGGATCTTCACAAAACACCCATCTAGAAGCTTGAGTATTGGAGTCCTCCCAAATGCATTCAGCTCGATACTCATCTGCTAACCTAAAAGCCACCAAATCAAACTGTAATATCCCGACAGCTCCTACAACAATCTCATTCTTATTTAATGGCTTGAACACCTGGCTAGCACCTTCTTCTGCCAACTGCGTAACCCCTTTTTCGAGTTGTTTGGACTTCAAAGGATCACTGGCCCGGACACGCCTAAATAGTTCAGGAGAAAAATTAGGTATCCCTGAAAATCTTAGTGCCTCTCCATCCGTAAAGGTATCGCCAATTTGAATCGTCCCATGATTGTGTAAACCAATTATGTCTCCCGGCATAGCAATTTCCGTTTGCACCCTTTCTCCAGCCATAAAAGTCAAAGCATCACTAATCTTAATATCTTTATTCGTTCGAACGTGATGCATTTTCATTCCTTGCCGATACTTTCCAGAGCAGACTCGCATAAAAGCGATCCGATCTCGGTGCTTCGGATCCATATTCGCCTGAATCTTGAACACGAACCCGCTGAATTTTTCTTCGGCAGGCTCTACAGTTCTCTGTTCGGCCTCACGAGATTTTGGACTGGGCGCGATCTTCTCAAACGCCGACAACATTTGTTCTACGCCAAAATTCGCAAGGGCCGTCCCAAAATATACAGGCGTCATCGTCGCGTTCTCAAAATCTGCAGTATCAAAATCATGAGTCGCACCCTGCACAAGCTGAAGCTCCTCAGCTACATCCTCATAATCTTCTCCTAGAAATTCTTTAGCCGACCCTCCTAAAAGCCCGTCAATCAGCGGGTACTCGTGGACCTTATTACCATGTCCCTGTTCGTAGCAAATCAGTTGATCACCAATAAAATCATATAAGCCTTTAAATTGACGACCCATTCCTATGGGCCAGTTCATCGGAGCACACTCAATCTGGAGCACGTCTTCTATTTCATCTAAAACCTCAATAGGGTCTCTTACTTCTCTATCAAGCTTATTGATAAATGTAATGATCGGAGTATCCCGCAACCGACAAACTTCCATAAGCTTAATGGTTCTTGGCTCGACGCCCCTAGCCCCATCGATAACCATCACAGCGCAATCAACTGCCGTCAAAGTTCGATAAGTGTCCTCAGAAAAATCCTCGTGACCTGGCGTATCAAGCAGATTGATTGTTTTGTCTTTATAGGGAAACTGCATCACGGACGTGGTAACGGATATCCCTCTTTCCTGTTCCATAGTCATCCAATCAGATTTTGCGTGTCGATCAGATTTTCGGGATTTAATAGTCCCGGCCATTTGTATTGCACCCCCGAACAAGAGAAGTTTTTCGGTGATTGTGGTCTTGCCCGCGTCAGGGTGTGAAATAATCGCGAAGGTCCGTCTGTCTGATTTGAAGTCACTCAAACCTTTATCCTTCAATAAAAAAGGCAGTATATCGAGCATTACCGAGAAGACCAAAATCTCTACGAGATATTCAGAATAGGTTAAATTTTAGAAATCACTATTCGATACTCAAGACAAATACCAACGCATCCTCGTCCAAACAAGAGCCTCGGTAGTAGTTTGATCTAACTCCAATTTCTACAAATCCCAACGATTGATAAAGGCCTATGGCAGATACATTAGAACGCCGCACTTCCAAAAACATCTTGTTAACGCCTCTCTGGGATACCTGCGAAATACCCTCACGGACCAAATCGCGCCCAATACCTGAGCCTTGCTGGTCTTTAAATACGCACAAATTCAGCAAGTGAGACTCATCAATAACCTCGGTTAAAATAATATAGCCGCAGAGCATTTTGCCTTTAATCGCCACGAAACATAAGTAATCTGACTGGTAGCATTCGCAAAGGATTTTCCAGCTCCACGGCTGTACGTGGGTGTTTTTTTCGATCTCGTAAACTGATTCCAGATCGCTTTCTTGCATATTCCGAATCTTTAATCTCAAATCGATTTCAGAATCTCCCACATATTTTTTTTGGCCATCTCACTGGATACAAGATCACTTAAATCTGGAATCTCTCTTAGACTATTTCCTTTTGGAAAAAACGAGCTGATTTTTCCGCAGACTTTTTTACAAACGAACAATTCCTTACTCTCACGGTGATACTTTTCAAAAAAAACTGTGAGTGCCTTCGTAGGATCTCCCGATAGGTCAACCACGGGCCATTCAAAAATCCCTATTTTTTCCCTAGAACCCGAATTTTCTGTATTGGTAAAGCCCCTTAATAGATTGAACGCCAAAACTAGATCTTGAAGAATTGATATGTTTTCAATACTCGGCTCTTCAACGAAAGCCCATAAAGCCGCATCGCTATTCAAATACTGAAACCGAAAAGGCTCATGGATCGATCGGCCGGGATCAATGTTTTCCGATTTACTTACAGAATCGCTTTTAGGTGCTTGCTTGTCATCAACCAAAGCTGTGGGAAATTCCGGCGATTTTTCTGTGATTTCATTTTGTGTGGATTTTTCAGCTCGCAAATACCAGCGCTCAACACCCATTTCCTTCCACAGCCGCTTTTTAATTGACTCATGACTCATTTCAGGTGCTAGTTTCCGTGAGATTCGATTAAACTTACAAAAACCAGACTGTATCAGAGACCATGCGCGAAAGAATAGATGACGTTCGAATAAAAAACATCGAAGAAGTAGTCACTCCAGAACAACTAATGCAAGAAGTTCCGACTGACGAGCGCATCGAGAAAAAAGTATTTTCCTCTCGAAAAACCATTTCAAGCATTCTTCACAAAAAAGACAACCGTTTATTAGTAATCGTGGGCCCATGCTCGATACACGATCCAAAAGCGGCCATCGAATATGCCGAAAAGCTCTCTTTGGCAGCACGAAAATACAACAATAATCTTGAGATAGTGATGCGCGTATATTTTGAAAAACCCCGAACAACAATAGGTTGGAAGGGACTGATCAATGACCCCGACTTAAATGCTTCAAACAACATCAACAAAGGGTTAAGAATAGCGAGGCGTTTACTGGTCGACATAGCATCATTAGGTCTGCCAACAGCCACAGAATTTTTAGATCCTATAACACCTCAGTACATAGGCGATCTAATCAGTTGGGGAGCAATCGGAGCAAGGACTACGGAAAGTCAAATTCACCGACAACTCGCATCTGGTCTTTCTGCTCCCATAGGGTTCAAAAATAGTACAGATGGATCTATACAAATTGCGATTGACGCAATCAAGTCAGCATCCAATCCACATATGTTTTTATCGGTTACCAAAAAAGGCAATTCCGCAATTGTGTCAACAAGCGGAAACAGCGACTGCCACGTTATCCATCGAGGAGGGAGCCTCGGCACAAATTATTCCGAAGAACAGATTATTTCCACCACTAACCTATTAAAAAAGAACGATATTGATACTGGAATAATGGTTGATCTAAGCCATGCAAATAGCAACAAAGACTTCAACAACCAGATAGTTGTTGCAAATTCAATCGGTAATCAGATCGCGACAGGGAATCAAGACATCGTTGGTATCATGGTTGAGAGTAACCTTGTACAAGGTAATCAGAGAATATCAGCAGATAAATCTAGCCTGGTCTACGGTCAAAGTGTTACCGACGCCTGTCTGGGCTGGGATGCCACACTGATTCTTTTGGAACAAATAAGTCGCGAAGCAGAAAAAAGACGGCTCAACGCGCAGCCTTGATAGCCCTATATCCGCGTTCAGCCGCCAATATACAAAAACAAGAAACGTACAAAACGATAACGCCAAATCCATCTCGAGTAAGCCATATATAGTGCAAGAAGGCGAAAATGATAGCAGGATGAACGACACGGTGGAGCAATCGCCATCTCATCCCAAGTTGCTTTTTCCAGCCTCTGGTGGATGTAGCGGCCATGGCCGAAAGACAGATAAAAGCCAATACACCAAATATGATATAAGCTCGCTCACTTAAATCTTCCTTAAATAGCTGCCAATCTAGTTCTACAAACAAGAGCACATAAGACATGAAATGCAATAACACATAAGTAAATGCCGTGAGTCCTATGGCACGTCGCATTCTGCTTAAGCGCGCCCAACGAAAGACCCTACTAATAGGTGTGATGCTATAGGCAAGCAACAACATCCGGATCGACCACTCTCCCAAATATCGCACTAATGCCTCATCAGGGTTCGCCCCAAGCCCACTGCCTGATTCCATATATTCCCTGCTCAACAACACAAGTAGCCAAATTAAAGGAAGGAAAAGAATTGTGAGAGGCGTTCTAATAGCCAAGACGACGTGTCAATAATATTTGGATAAATCCATACCAGTATAAAGCGAAGCAACCTCTTCCGCGTAGCCGTTAAATGGAAGCGTCGGCCTTCGATTAGGAGCGAATAGCGAGCTGGGCAGTCGCCTTTCAGATGCCTGACTCCAGCGAGGATGTGAGACTTCCGGATTTACGTTCGCATAAAATCCATATTCGTGCGGTGCTAAAAGATTCCAGGTATTTCTCGGTTGTTTCTCTGTGAATCGAATACTGACTATTGACTTTATGCTCTTAAATCCGTACTTCCAAGGGACCATTAACCGCCAGGGCGCTCCGTTTTGATTGGGCAAATCTTTTCCATATAACCCCACCGCCATGATCGCAAGTGGATGATAGGCCTCGTCCATTCTGAGACCCTCTACATAAGGCCAATCAATACTCGAAAAATAACTTCGTTGCCCCCTCATCTCAGAGGGCCGATACAGGGTCTTGAATTCTACATACTTCGCATCACCATGAGGCTCAAACTGTTCAAGTACTTTTTTGAGAGGAATTCCCATCCATGGCACCACCATGGACCACGCCTCTACACATCTAAAGCGATAGATCCGTTCTTCTGGAACTAATCCTCTCGTTAGGTCCTCATAAGAAAACTGACCTGTTTTTTTTGCTCGTCCACTGACACTGACTGTCCAGGGATCAACAACCATATTGTGAGCGTACTCAACCGGATCACTTTTATCTGTTCCGAACTCATAAAAATTATTATAGGACGTCACAATTTTTTCAGGCGTGATACTGTCGTCTTCTTGCAGTCCAGCCTGGCCAAGACCCGGGAGCATCGCGAGTGTTCCAGAAGCCAACGCTATTGATTTTCCGATGAACGACCTACGATCACGAAAAATAGATTCTGGAGTGATCTCGCTATTTAAGATTTTATTGGCTTGATGAATTTTCATAGATGATAACCCCGATTCAGTATTCTCATTCGTTACCTAATTCTCTGATTCTAGATTTTTTCCAGAGATATAAAAATGGCCCAGAAAGAGCATAGGTTACGCCGATAGAAAGCAATACCAATGAAGGCTCCAACAATATCACTGAAAAAGTGAATATCACTAGGACTAGCGTAATGAAAGGTACGCGATCCTTAAGTTTTAACTGTTTGGGAGAGTAATACAAAAAATTTGAAACCATGAGCAGCCCGGCTACCAGCAAAACCGACGCTACGACCAAAGCCGCGCCCATCGATACCGATCCACCGATAAATTCAGACCAAACCCAAATAGTACATCCCATTAAACAGGCCGCCGCCGGGCTTGCCAAACCAACAAAATTCTTACTTTCTTCCTTAGTATTGAAACGCGCCAAGCGCAGCGCAGCGCACGCAATATAGATAAAAGCCACTGCCCAGCCCCACTTCCCTAAAGTTGACACGCCCCATGAGAAAACTAACAAAGAAGGGGCTACACCAAAAGCTACTAGATCAGAAAGGCTATCGTACTCCCTACCAAAGTCGCTCTCCGTATTAGTGAGCCGCGCTACCCGTCCGTCGGCAGTATCTAACGCTGCAGCAACAAAAATCGAAAACGACGCTTGTACATATTCACCATTCATCCCGGCAACAATCGCAAAAAAACCAGCAAACAATGCGCCGGTCGTCACAATATTAGGCAAAAGGTAGATGCCTCGATTACGGTTAGGCAGTCTAGAGAATCGATTTTTCAAGTTATCCCGAAATCGCGTATTGCCCGATCTCGAGCCTTCAATCTTCTCCTCTAATGGATTTTGGTCGGAAATCGAGGCCACCTTAGGATCTTCGTCTTTTGCTTCCATAGCCGTTTAACACCCACTTGAGATAGTTTATTAGTACCACGAAAATGACAAAAAAACAGTTTCTAATAAAATAACGAGTTGAACTAATTCACATCCTTATCGACCAAGCGATTTTCCTTGATCCAGGGCATCATATCTCGCAATTTAGCACCCACTTCCTCTAAAGGGTGTTCCCCGGTAATCCGGCGCATCGCCTTGATACTGGGAGCCCCAGCCTGATTCTCCTGTACAAATTCTTTCGCGAACTTCCCAGTTTGGATTTCGTCTAGAATTTTCTTCATCTCCTTTTTCGTTTCCTCGGTGACCAATCGCGGGCCCCTCGTTAAACCTCCATACTCGGCAGTATTGGAAACCGAATACCACATATTGGCGACGCCACCTTCATAAAATAAATCCACGATCAACTTCAGCTCATGCAAACACTCAAAGTATGCCATCTCAGGCGCATACCCAGCCTCAATCAATGTTTCAAAACCAGCTTGAACTAACGCCGCGGCTCCACCACAAAGAACTGTCTGTTCGCCGAATAAATCGGTTTCGGTCTCCTCTTTAAAACTAGTTTCTATAACGCCAGCTCTACCTCCTCCATTAGCACTTGCATACGACAAGGCAACCGCCTTTGCCTGCGCACTAGCATCCTGAGCAATCGCGATTAGACTGGGAACGCCTCCTCCATCCACATAAGTAGACCGGACCGTATGCCCAGGGCCCTTGGGAGCCACCATAATCACATCAAGATCTGATCTCGGTTCTATTAACTCAAAATGAATATTAAATCCGTGAGCAAAAGCTATCGCCGCTCCTTCTTTGATGTTTGGTTCTATATCATTTGTGTATAACGCAGGTTGAAGTTCATCAGGTACCAAGATCATCACTAGATCTGCTCCTTCTATCGCTTTCGCAACTTCTTGTACTTCAAACCCAGCATTCTCTGCTTTTCGCCAGGAACCCGACCCTTCTCGGAGTCCAACAACAATTTTATCTACTACAGAGTCACGCAAATTATTAGCATGGGCATGGCCTTGGGAACCATAACCCACAATAACTACCTTCATTTTCTGGATTATTGATAGATCAGCGTCTTTATCGTAATAAACCTGCAATTTGATACCCCTTTTTATTTAATGAGATGACTACGCTATAGAGTAAGTAATCGCTCTCCACGCCCCATACCCAAAACGCCAGAACGCGCAACCTCGATAATAGCGGTCTTATCGATCGCCTTCAAAAATGCGTCTAGCTTTTCTCCTGGCCCGACAAGTTGGACAGTATAAGTTTCGCCGCTCACATCTACGATTTGGCCTCTGAATACATCAGCTGTCCTTTTGATTTCTTGTCTGGACTCACCGACAGCTCTAACTTTAATGAGCATCAACTCGCGTTCCACATGATCAGCCTCACACAAATCGACTACCTTCACAACCTCAACCAATTTATTCAATTGTTTAACAATTTGCTCTGAATGGCTCTGATCTCCATAGGTTGTTAGCGTTAAGCGAGATAGAGTTTGGTCTTCTGTGGGCGCAACCGATAGCGATTCAATATTATAGTTTCTCTGGGCAAACAACCCCACTACGCGAGAAAGGGCGCCAGCCTCATTTTCAAGAAGCACTGCAATGATTCTTCGAGTCATACAGCACCCTCTTGGTCTCTAGAAAGTATCATATCAGCCAAAGAGCCACCCCGAACCGACATCGGGTAAACGTGAGTCTCTGGATCGATCCACACATCTACAAAAACGAGATAATCACGCATCTCTTCTGAAAAAGCCAAATCTAGAGCAGACTGCAGCTCCTCGCTTTTCCCCACCTTGATCCCCTTATGCCCAAAAGCTTCAACCAAAGTTTTAAAATCAGGGAGAGAATCGCTATAAGTACTACTAGAGTGTCTGCCACTGTACTGCATATCTTGCCATTGCTTGACCATTCCCAAGGCCTGATTGTTTAAATTAATAATTTTGATCGGTAACTTGTACTGCAAGCAGGTCGACAATTCCTGCATGTTCATCATAAAGCTGCCTTCTCCTGTAACGCACGCCACTACCTCCTTTGGAAAAGCAAACTGAACACCCATGGCAGATGGCAGGCCAAAACCCATAGTCCCAAGTCCACCAGAATTAATCCAACGACGAGGCTTATCAAAATGGTAATACTGGGCCGCAAACATTTGGTGTTGTCCAACATCTGACGTGACAAACGCTTCTCCATTAGTCGCGCGATACAATGACTTGATCACCGTCTGGGGCTGAATTTTTTCTTCTGCCGCCAAAACCGATGAATGATCCAGCCCGAACGCGGAGCGCCAACCTTCTATTTGTTCCCACCACGTGTCATTGTTT
>CAZYHH010000135.1:0-8736 GCA_964647295.1 uncultured Pseudomonadales bacterium | reverse complement strand
AGAAACTCGCAACCAAAACCAAGACGGCCGCAAAATAAACCCAGAAGCTAATCATGTTGACGTAGGGAAACACCATGTCTCGGGCACCCAACATCAAAGGAATCATGTAATTACCAAACCCCCCTAAAAATATCGCCGTAAGCAGATAAATGACCATGATCATTCCGTGTATCGTTACGAACTGCAAATAGTTCGACGGGTCTATAAAAGCAAAGCTGTCAGGAAACGCTATTTGTAGCCTCATAGCAATCGATAATCCTAAAGCCACTAAACCAATCGCTATAGCTGTACAGCTATACTGTATCGCGATCACCTTTGCGTCCTGACAAAACACATACTTACCAAGCCAGGTCTTAGCGTGATAAAGCTCTTCTTCCTCTACCACCAATGATGGGACATGATCTACCGCGTCATGAGTAACATCTGCCATTATTTTTACTCCACTACTGCTAGTTCGTTATTTTGTTCAACCGGTCCTTCCAACGTGTTGATATACGCCACCACATCATTAATCGCCTGGTCTGTATTTAAAATTGCCGCCATCATATTCATCTGCATCCCATAGGCGTCACCTGAGTGAGCTCCTCGCGCGCCAGACCTGAAATTCTTCAATTGGGTAACCAAGTACCAATCATCCAGGCCAGCCTGCCTTGGTGCATTCATGAACGCATATCCTTCGCCCTGCTGCCCGTGACATACCGCACACGTGTTATAGATGTCTTTGCCGTTTTCAATATCTCCAACCACGGTTTTCTTTGGAGACTCATCGGGCAGTGTCTCAATATAAGCAATCACATTCTCTATCGCCGTGTCATCCACCAAGGTATTTGCCATCGGGCCCATGGCTATGCCATACGTGTCCCCAGGCCCTGTACCTCGCACACCGGCTTTGAAATAATCGAGCTGCCTTCTCAAATACCAGTCCTCCTGGCCCGCCAGCTTGGGCGCATTGAGCTGCTGGTTGCCTTCGCCCTGCTGGCCATGACACGTCGCACAAACTGCGAAAGATGCTTGTCCTGCAACCACGTCGCCTGGTGGTTTCGCAAGTATCTCAGCATAGGTTGGCTGTTCCGCTAACCATTTGTCGTAATCTTCCTGCTCGTCTACTACAACCATACCTCGCATGGTGTGATGCCCAACACCACAGAGTTCCTCACATAAAATCTCAAAATTGCCCGCCTTGGTAGGTGTAAACCAAAGATAAGAGACTAGGCCCGGCACCAAATCCATTTTTACCCGGAATTGAGCTACTGCAAAATTATGCAGAACATCTTTAGCCCTCAGCCACATCTTTACAGGCCGGTCTTTAGGTATGTGAATTGTAGGACTGTAAATAAGAATGTCGTCTTGTCCCTTGGGGTCATCTCGCTCCATGCCAAACGGGTTATCGACACTAACATAACGCGATTCGACTGCACCAAATTCTCCATCTTCTCCGGGTAGACGGAAAGTCCAATGCCACTGCTGTCCTACAGCTTCAACTTCATCTGCATTATCCGGTGGAGTCACAAAATCTGCCCATACAACAAGACCTGGCGTCAACATTGCGGTCACACCGATCGCGGTTACTACAGTCAACCATACCTCTAATTTTTTATTCTCCGGCTCGTATTCAGCACGCCTATCTTCGCTGTATCTAAACTTCCAAACACAATAGGCCATGAATAAATTGACGACAACAAATACAAAACCGCAAACCCAGAATGTGATATCCAGCGTCCAATCAATCGTATCCCAGTTCGAAGCCAAGGGGGTGAGGTACCAAGGACTTACAAAGTGAAATAGCAACGAACCCGCAATCAAGACAATGAGCATTACTACAAGAACCATCTAATTCGCACCTCTGCTAACTTAAGACTAACTACCGCAAAAAAACGCCTGTTAAGCCAATTATTAATCGAACAACCTGTCTAGTACCGCGTTCGCTACACTCAACCTCAAATGAGCATCTAAGATCAAATTTTTTCGAGCCGACCATTGCGCCAGCTCCCCGAGCTTCTAGTCTGATTGACGGGAAGAGAACTCCAAAACGGGCGCTAGAATATCACGGATATCTTCACTTTGAAAACCTTCGTGGACCAATAGAACCCTGCCTTTTGCATTAATCAAAAAACCTTTCGGTAGTGTTTCGACACCATATTTTTTCGCCACCAAAGCCGCTGGATCACTGAGCACCGGAAACGTTGCTTTATAACTACTCAGAAACCTTAAAGACTCTTTAGGATTAAGATCGTTACTAATCGCCAGAATTTCAAAAACCTCTCTGTCGAACTGATCTCTAAGCGTACTCAACATCGGAAACGATTGCCTACAAGGTTCACAATAGGACGCCCAAAAATCGACGTACACCATAGTGCCGAGATAATCACTTAATTTCACCAACTGATAAAGTTGCGGTGAATTGATTTGAGCGTGTTTCTCTGTCTCCTTCGACTTGGTTAACAGCGGTAGCCTAAAATCGGGTGCCTGATCACCCACTTCTATAGCACGAATATTGACAGGCCCCAATAAAACCAAAATAAATTCAAAGGCCACAAACCATTTAGCAAGGTTTTGGATCATCGATCTAATTTCCTAACCCGGAGAATCCGGTTTTCCATAAAAAACTCTAGGCGGTTGATGAACATCAAACAAACCTCATCTTAATAGGCCTACTGAAACGGGTTATAATATAATTTTGAAACAAACTCAGGTCAAAAAAGACCAACTCACAAGCCTTTATTAATGAAGCCGTGGATGATGCAAAATCTGGTATACCCGCTCAATGGGCTAATTTTTTCTCTGTTACTTATCTGTAGCAGCCACACACATGCGCATGGCGGTGTGGTTTTAGAAGAGGATATCTGCCTAATAAAAGTTGGTTTTTTTCAAGCACATTTTACCGTTTTCCAACCCGCAACTAAGGGGCATGAACAGTTTTGTGAAGACCTGCCCGATCTAGGCGAAAGCATTTTTGTACTTGAGTATCTTCATGATGGCCTCGAAAAAATGGCAGTGGACTTTAGAATCATCGAAAACTTGACCGGGAATGGGTCCTTTACTAATCAAGCAGACGTTGAGTCAATTGAAGATATCAGCGCTGTTACCGTATTTTATCAGCCGGCACTTCAAAATCCTGATGTATTCGCCGTGCTTCATGAATTCAAAGAAGAAGGAGAATTCATCGGCATTGTCACGGCCAAGTATCCTGATAACACCAAAACCTATACCGCGGTTTTCCCCTTTGAAGCTGGCTTCACCTCAAACGATATCGGTGACCTTGCGGTTTTATTTGTCGTTCTCACGATTTTCTTCAGTTGGCTAGGTTATCTCGTGTTCAAAAGGATCAGGACTAGACGGGTCTTTAACTCTTCTATATTCACCCTGCTTGTTATCTCGGGCTTCACGCCAGAAGAAGCAGCCTCACAAATCGCCGACTCACGCTCATTGGAGGGAGGAAGCCAAACTTACCGGGTTACCGTTACTTCTTCGATCCAGCCAATAACGATAAATAAGATACACAGTTGGACCTTAATGTTGGTAACCCATGATGCGCGACCTGTCGCAAAGGCAAAGTTAAGCATCTCGGGTGGCATGCCTCTTCATGATCATGGGCTACCTACGCAGCCAAAGATGGTCGCTGAAAAGTCGCCCGGGCACTATCAGGTTGATGGCCTCAAATTCCATATGCGCGGTTACTGGGAAGTAACCATTTCGGTAGAAAAAGACAGCATTAGTGAAACATTAATTGTTGGGCTCAACCTCTGAAAACCTCCAGACAAAAATTAATTGTATCTTCAAAATATCTGATCGCTATCATCATGTCGTTCGCGTGCGGTTTCTTTTTATGGATTAAATTGATCCCAGTCAACGATTGGACTTTAGAAGAGCTTGATCAGATCAATTCATTGTGGATAGAAAGACTTCCCAAATCGCCGCCGCCAGATCAAACCAATGCCGTCGCCGATAATCAAGAGGCCCAGCAACTAGGCCACCAGTTATTCTTCGACAAACGATTAAGCGCCAACGGGCAAATCTCATGCGATAGCTGTCATAACCCGAACCTGGATTTTACCGATGGCTTAGATACCAGCGTCGCAATCGGCGCCTCCAGTCGAAACGCCCCAAGTCTTGTAGGTGCCTCTTACGGCCCATGGTTCTACTGGGATGGCAGAAAGGACAGCCAATGGTCGCAGGCGCTTTCCCCATTAGAAGATCAAGCAGAACATGGCGGAAATCGAGTGGCTTTCGCGAAATTAATATA
This sequence comes from uncultured Pseudomonadales bacterium, assembly GCA_964647295.1. Classification (GTDB taxonomy): domain Bacteria; phylum Pseudomonadota; class Gammaproteobacteria; order Pseudomonadales; family Azotimanducaceae; genus UBA4421. The sequence goes on along the minus strand of CAZYHH010000135.1, from coordinate 4,493 downwards.
TACGGATTCAGTCTACCGAAGACAATACGAGTTACTCTTTCGCAAATTACCAAATCTGGAAAACGAAATCCGCTTTCCAAAAATGCTCGGGCCATTTACCACTCCTGAAAACCAGAAGTCATGGGCTGGCATGCGGACATCAGATCAACAGATTATCAACACAATCTTCGCAAATATCGGGAAAGCTATCGCTGCCTACCAGAGACTGCTAACTCCAGGGCCAAGCCGTTTTGATCGTTTCATTTCACTTAGCAACACCCGCAATGGTGGTACTATCGGTCAGACTTTAAGCGCTCAAGAATCTCGGGGGCTAAGGCTTTTTATAGGGAAAGCCAGTTGTACGAACTGTCACAATGGACCGATGTTTACCAACAACTCTTTTCATAACACCGGATTGCTGTCCGTTCCAGGGAAATTGCCAGACTTAGGGAGGGTGACCGGGGTAAATAAGGCAAAACAAGATGCCTTTAATTGTCTAAGTTCTTTCAGCGATGACAAAAATTCCTGTATGGAACTACTATATATGAAGTCAGGCAAGGAGCTTGTAGGCGCTTTTCGTACCCCTTCCTTAAGAAACCTTAAGCTCTCGGCGCCCTATGGGCACGCTGGCCAACAAAAAACGCTTGCCGATGTAATTCGTCACTACGACGAAGCCCCTGACGCCATGATCGGACACAACGAAGCAAAACCTTTAGAACTCTGGCCATGGGAGCGCTGGCAACTAGAGGCGTTTCTAGAGTCACTGGCTTCTCCACCCAATGTCGATAAACGATGGCTTGCTCCACCTTCTTTATAACTATCAAGATTGCAAACTATTTGATGAAGTAGCCTGCCAGAAGCCAACTATCTTTTTCTTGATATAAGACAAGGGTTTCCACTGCATCACCATTTTCAAACCCCGTTTCAAAATTGACTAGCACATAATCACCAGGGGGGTGGTTCAAAGGGTTTTGTTGGCCTATCGAATCTCGCTGCCTTCTCGTTTTCGCTTTACCGAGCGGTTCTTTAAGCCTCGAGATCTGTTTAATCCAATCTTCAAGCGTCACGGTTTCTCGAAAGATGCTGGCCGATTGGTTCCAAACTTCTGCATACTGAGACCGATCAAGCAAAGTCAAATACTGATCGGCTGATTCCCGCATTTTAGGCGTCAATTCGACCACGTCTCCACAGCCCGATAACAGACCTAGGGACAGACACATCAACAATATTCTAGTCAAGCTACTCAACTCACGACCTCACTTTTGAAAAGCTCGTCGCTTTTTGATCGGTATCAAACTCCAAGTAGCATTCTTGTAGTCTTGGTAATCTATCTTTGAAGCAATCAGTTTTTTATCAAGAGCAGGAATCGAATAAAAAACAAACAGAGCGAGCATAACGACAAAACCAAACCAAGCCTTTAACTCCTCGAGCCCTATGTAACCGGCAAAGCCAATCACAAACCAGAAGCTAAGCTCTCCTAAATAATTAGGGTGTCGGCACAAACCCCAAACATCATAGTCCAGCACTTTACCCGGTTGAGTATTCGTTAACTTAAAGTCTCTAAGAACATTATCAGCCCGCATTTCCAGATAGACCCCGGCAAAGCCAATCGACACCCAAAGATAATCAATCACCTGCCAATTCGTTTGCTGGCCAGCACTCAACCAATAAAAAGGCAGGCACCCCACAAATACCATCAACGTCGGAGCCAACTGAATTCCGAATAAATCAACCATAGGATAAAAGGCGCCTGTAGTTTCTTTGAAGTTTATATACCTCCAATCTTCATGATCCAAGCCAGACCAGCTTCGCATCCAATTATGAGTCAGTCGAAGCGACCAAAAGAGCGTTATTAGAAAAAGGAAAGCGATTCTAGGATCCGAAAGTACCAAGCCCCCGCACCAATATAGTAATAGGATAGGGGGTGTGACAGACCAATAAGGATCGTAAAAAGAAGAGTTACCAAAAACTGTACCAAAGGCAAAAATAACTAAGGTCGCACTAATATCAGCGCCCAAGGCCCTCCATAATGGCGAGTAATCTTGCATAAACATGACCACGACAACCGCCGCGAACAGCGCCAGCGCATAGGCCAAGGCCACCCAATATAAATCCTTACTGAAATGCTTGATGTCGTTCTCCTTAAATCATGAGTACGGTCATATAAGTTTACTATAGGGGTTAGCACAACGCGAAAGATCGAATATTATAAAGATTGTAGAAGTGAATCATTAAGGCGGAATACCATGAGCCGATCAACCTACGTTGCCATAATATTAGCGATCTCAATCTTGCTAATAGGTTGTTCTGATAACCCTGATCCTGGGCCCCTTAATAATGCGCCTAATACGGAAGCAACCGAAGACCTAATGGTTCGCTCTGATGTCATCCGCTCTGCTGTATCAAAGGTCAACACCAAGACTATTGTCGAAGCCGACCCCAGCAACTGGTTGTCAACCGGAAGAACATACGATGAACAAAGACACAGCCCGCTGGACCAGATAAGTGACAAAAATATCAGCGAATTAGGGCTGGCATGGTCTTGGGAAACAAATACCAAACGCGGCCTGGAAGCTACCCCCATAGTTGTAGATGGAACCATGTTTACTTCGGGGACTTGGTCGGTCGTCTGGGCACACGATGCTAAGACGGGCGAACTGCTATGGGAGTTCGACCCGGAAGTGCCCAGGTCATGGGGTCGTTACGCTTGTTGCGACGTTGTTAATCGTGGAGTCGCTGCATGGGAAGGCAAAATATACGTCGGCACAATCGACGGTCGGCTGATTGCGCTCAATGCAGGCGACGGAAGTGTAGCTTGGAGCGCAAAAACCACTCCCGCAGATAGGCCCTATACCATAACCGGCGCACCCAGAGTAATCGATGGGAAGGTGATCATCGGTAACGGAGGCGCAGAGTACGGGGTGCGAGGCTTTATCACCGCGTATGATGCTAGCGACGGTGACCAGTTATGGCGTTTTTATACGGTACCCGGAAATCCTGACGATGGATTCGAAAGCAAGGCCATGGAAGAGGCCGCGACAACTTGGCGCGGTGGAAAATGGTGGGAGGTTGGCGGTGGTGGTACGGTCTGGGATTCCATGGCTTATGACCCCGACTTAAACCTACTTTATATTGGCGTGGGCAACGGCGCTCCCTGGAACCGCTACATCCGCAGCCCCGGTGGAGGAGATAACCTATTCTTATCCTCGATCGTCGCGATAAACCCCGACAATGGCGAAAAGGTCTGGCACTACCAAACTACACCGGGAGACACCTGGGACTATACTGCGGTGCAGCACATGATTCTTGCTGATATTGAAATACAAGGAGAAACACGGCAGGTCGTCATGCAAGCGCCAAAAAACGGCTTTTTCTATGTGCTAGACCGAAAGACCGGTGAATTTCTTTCTGCCGAAGCATACGTGCCGATAACATGGGCAACACATGTAGACTCAGAAACTGGACGACCGGTCGAAGACCCTCAGGCTCACTATGCAAATGACAAAAAACGAGTTAAGCCCGGTCCATTGGGAGGCCACAATTGGCATCCAATGACCTTTCACCCGAGTACTGGACTTGTTTATATTCCTGCCCTTGATCTCGCATTCGATTTCGCCCAGGACAATGCCTTTAAACATTCAAAGGAGGATTGGAACACTGGCATTGATTTTCGTGAAACGGCACCACCGACCGACCCGGACCAATTAATCAAAAACCTTCAAGACATAAAGGGCTTCGTAAGCGCTTGGGATCCAAAAACACAAAAGGAGGTATGGCGGATCCAACACGCTACGGCGTGGAATGGAGGCCTGTTATCAACTTCTGGTAATTTATTATTTCAAGGCCGTGCGGACGGTTACTTTGCCGCCTATAGTGCAGATAATGGTCAGCTTTTATGGGAGTCTCCTACTCATGTAGGCATCATGGCGGCACCTATCAGTTACTCAATTAATGGAGAACAATATATTTCGGTAGTGGCCGGGTGGGGCGGCGCATATGGGCTGGCCTCTGGCGCACCAAGGCACAAAGGTAATGTCTTAAGCAAAGGCAGAATATTGACTTACAAGCTGGGGGGTGACTTAACTCTGCCTGATCCAGAAGTCACATACTTGGCCATTCCATCACCACCAAAAATGGATTACAGCCTGGCGCAAGTATCCGAAGGACAAGATCTCTTTCATCAATATTGCGCAGTTTGTCATGGCCCCGGCTCAGGCACTAGCGGACCAGTCGCAAATTTGTTTTACGCTGAACAAGCCGTACACGATATTTGGGACGCCATCGTCCTTGGAGGAGCATATACACAAAAAGGAATGCCTAACTTTAAACACGCTTTAGATAACGAAAAATCTCAGGCAATCAGGGCCTACGTAATAGAAGCTGCCAAAGGCACGATCGCTTTTTGCGAATCCGATTATAGAAAGCAGTACCCTGAATTGCTTGATACGGCTTGTGAAATTCCGGTTATCGGGGGGGGATGATTCTAGTACTGGGAGGGGCCAGTCGAAAAACTG
>CAZYHH010000134.1:241-8760 GCA_964647295.1 uncultured Pseudomonadales bacterium | reverse complement strand
CGCGGCGCTGGCCACTCATGCGCCGGACGGTTCTAGCGACATAAGCCCGCGGGGAGATCCTCCAGGCTGGGTTCATATCAAAGACGAGAAAACACTCATACTGCCAGAGCGACCAGGAAATAAACGCCTAGACAGTGTCATCAACATCATCGAGCAGCCAAAAATGTCTTTGCTGTTTATGATCCCAGATGTACTCGAAACGGTTCGCATAAACGGTAGCGCGATCATTTCAGTGGATCCTGGTCTTTTAGATTTGTTTCCTATCAACGGGAAACTGCCCGAGCTTGTTATCGTCGTCACCATAGAAGAAGCGCTTGGGCACTGCTCCAAGGCCTACCGCAGATCAAAATTATGGGAAGACGACTTCAAACCTAAAGAAAAGGCGCCGACACTGGCTCAGCTCATGTCGGACCACCTGAATTTAGACCAGGGGCTGAGCAAAGAGCTCGATGATGGTATTGCCAGTGACGTTAAAGAGCGCATGTACTAATAGGTCGGACTAATCTTACGTAGCAGTTGGGTGAGCACAATTAATGGTGGTGCAAACTAGAACCAACGGCTCTCGTTTCCAAGGAGGGTTACAATGAAGTTTTTATTTATGTCCACGTTCTGCGTTATGGCTCTGTTGCCCAAACTGACTCATGGCGATTCTAATTTTCTGGAGCTATCGATTGAAGAACTCCAGGAACACTTAAATTCCGGGAAGACTTCTTCGGTAGAACTTGTCAAATGGTACCAGGCAAGGATTGCAGCCTATGATCAGCAGGGTCCAACATTAAACGCGATTCAACATATCAATGAACGCGCCCTCGAACAGGCCAATCAACTCGATATCGAAAGAAAGACAAAAGGGCCACGGTCTCCACTGCATGGCATCCCAATACTAATCAAAGACAATTACGAGACGGTCGATGCGCCTACTACCGCTGGCTCAGCAATATTCAAGGGCCATTGGCCGAAAAAGGATGCAACTCAAGTTGTCAGACTAAAAAAAGCTGGCGCGATTATTCTCGCCAAAACCACCATGCATGAATTTGCTTTTGGATGGACCACGCGCGGTTCGGCATTCGGGGTAACTCGAAATCCGTATAACCCGGAGCGACACCCTGGAGGTTCGAGTGGCGGTACCGGAGCCGGAGTCGCGGCTAATTTCGCAACTGCGGGTATGGGAAGCGACACCTGCGGATCGATTCGGGTGCCTTCGGCACACAACAACCTTGTAGGACTCAGGGGCACCCAAGGGTTAAGTAGCCGTCACGGAATCGTTCCTCTTTCCAGTTCTAGAGACATAGGAGGCCCGCTCGCGAGAAGCACCAGAGACCTCGCGGTGATGCTAGACGCCACCGTAGGATACGACCCGCTGGACGCACAAACGACAGAATCGTTTGGAAAAATTCCTAAAAGTTACCTTGAAGCTCTCAGTCTGGTTAACCTGAAAGAGCTTCGAGTGGGAGTACTGCGCAGTTGGTTTGGCGATCAACAAGAAAACAAATCGACTAATCAAAAAATCGAAAACATTTTATCCTCGCTCAAGGATCGCGGAGCATCGGTTGTTACCTTGGCTTCACCTGCACTCAACACATTGAAATCAAGCGTCGAAGCGCCGAGCGCTTACTTTGTAGACAACTATGATCTCATCAAAGATTTGAACGATTACCTAGCCCAGTACCCTGCTCTCAAAGCGCTTTCTTTCGCAGATCTTGCAAATGATCCCAGACTCGAGCCGCAGGTCGCCGAATTGTGGAGAAGTTACTTAACCCCATACTTCCAGAACAGGGAGATCTATCTAGAACAGCAGGAAACCGCTAAAACGATCCGCCAACAACTCCTCGCCCTTTTAAACGACCACGAGATAGATGCGCTTGTTTATCCGACCGCTACCGAAGAAGCAGTCCCGGTAGGCAGCGAACAATCCCACTTTAACTGTAAGCTTGCGGCAGCTACTGGACTCCCGGCTATTTCAGTCCCCGCGGGTTTTGGCAGCGAGGGCCTACCGGTTGCTATCGAATTCCTGGCAGAGCCATGGGCAGAGCTAAAACTATTGAACCTTGCGTACACTATCGAACAAGTATCGCCAGCAAGACGGCTGCCTAGTCATACGCCCTGACAAGCAAAACACCAACGTGTTAGCCACTTTCAAAATCAAGGCAAAGCTGTATTGTAGGAAAATACGCCCATCACAAAAGGTCAATGGCAACAGAGTGCTGAACTTTTTTCGGCTTTGATTGGCAACAAGGGGGAGTTCATGGATCGAGTGGAAGAAAATTCGGTAGGCAAGCTTCGCATGGCTCTTTACGGGCTGGTCAATCTGCCAACTTCCATCGTCGGGCTGCCTATCTCTTTATATATCCCAGCTTTTTATTCTCAAAATCTGGGGCTTTCGCTAGCTGCAGTCGGTGCGCTCATCGCACTTTCCCGAGTTTCTGATGTCGTTACTGATCCGTTAATTGGAGTCGCTTCAGACAGGCTAAGAAGTCGTTTTGGTCGGCGCAAACCCTGGATGATTTTGGGTATGCCGCTCAAAGTATTGTCTCTTTGGATGCTCTTCGTACCTGATAGCGACTTCGCGATCGCCCTCTGGCACGCTCTAGGTGGAGAAAGCGTTACCAACCTCTACTTATTCGTGTGGATTAGTTTCCTTTACTTAGGCTTTACTATTGTAGACCTGCCCTACCGTGCCTGGGGTGCCGAGCTCTCACCAGACTATGATGAGCGTTCCCGAGTAACCGGCTGGCGCGAGGCCTTCGGGTACGGTGGCACCCTGATGTCATTGATCATCCCTCTTATTTTGGCGATCGTTCTTAGCCAAGCGGGACCCGCGAACGCCTTGATGGGTATCGCGATTGTGGTCGTCATCATGATGCCCACGCTGACCTTACCCGCCCTGCTCTGGGTTCGAGAACTCCCAGTACGAACACCTCCTGCAAGGGTCAACTGGCTCCGGGGGCTGAAGATTGTTGTCGCTAACGGGCCGTATATCAGGCTAGTCATCTGCCTGGTGTTTTTGGTCACGGCGATTAGCATGACGGCTTCCCTGTCTTTTTTCTTTGTGCAGAGCGTGATGGGACAGGGATTTGAAACTTACACCTATTTCATTTTGGCCTATTATCTCTCTAGTGCGTTTTGTATCCCTGTCTGGTTCATCATCTCCAAGCGCCTTGGCAAACATCGGACCGTGGTTCTGGGTATCGCCTGGTTGTCTCTGTGGAGCGCCTTTATACCGCTAATGGGCCCAGAACAATTCGAGCTTTTTTTCGTGGTCATGTTACTTAAAGGTTCGGCAATCGGCGCGCTAGTATTTTTGCCCGCGTCGATGGCGGCGGACGTGGTCGACTTAGATACCCTGCGCACAGGTGAACAGCGAACCGGTCTTTATTTTTCGCTGTGGGGCATGGTCAACAAGGGCGGCGCGGCGATAGGTGTCTTTCTCGCTACTAATCTCGCGGCAGCGGCTGGGTTTGACCCATCAGCCGCCGAAAATACCGAGTCTGCCAAGTTCGCGCTCGCTTGCCTGTACAGCGTCATACCGGCGCTTCTTGCCTGCGTCGCGCTGCCACTGTTATGGAAGTATCCGTTAACCCGGGAACGACAACACCGCATGCGCGCGCACATCGAACGAAGAGATGCCAGGCGACAAGCGCAGACAGCGCAGACAGCGCAGACACAATAAGATAATCATCGCGGTCTATCAGTGCTAACAAACAATCTTAAATCTTTGCCGCGACGCCGCCGTCGACGTTGATCATTTCACCGCTGATAAATCGTGATTCATCGCTGGAGAGAAAGAGCACCAGGTTAGCAACATCAACCGGATATCCCGGGCCTTTGACAATCTGGAAATACTCGAACATTTTTTCGAAGACGTGATGGCCACCATCCGGATCATTCGAAGTGCCGCCAGTCGCTCCAGGCGTCAGAATCTGTCCGGGTCTCACACAGTTGACCCGGATGTTATCCTCACCGCCTACCCCTGCCATATATCGGGTCAGCGCATCAACGCCGGCCTTCGCTGCATAGTAGGACGAGCTGGTGGTTCCGAATTCTTTCTTGATTGCCGGGCTAAATCCGCGCTGCGCTGCCAAGGATGACATGTTAACGACGGCCCCACCTCCCGCCTCAATTAAGTGAGGCCAAACAGCCTGGCTCATATAAAAAGTACCGGTTAGGTTCGTGTGAATCACGCGCTGCCATTCCTCGATGGGTTCATTGGGAAAACTGCTACCCGCTCCTCCGCCGGCATTGTTAAAGAGCAGGTCAACCCGACCCCACTGATCTGCTGCCTTCTGGACTGCACGAGTCACCGATTCATAATCCCCCACATCACAACCTACAAAAACGGCCTCCCCGTCGTTGTCGCGAATCGAACTCGCCACCAACTGCCCTTGCTCTTCGCGCCTCGCCATGAGGACAACCCGAGCCCCTTCCTCAGCGAACAAGCGGCCCGTCGACTCTCCAATACCACTATTACCACCAGTAACAATGGCCACCTTTCCTTTTAGACGATCACCCATAACCCACTCCTCTTAACACAACCTTAAATAACCCCTTAGTATATTTGTATCCCCGCAAAAGCCTCACTTTTCTTCAAAAAAACTAGAATGGAATGATCCTTCTCGCCTGGAGATCGCGTAGCCAAAAACAAAAACTTTCTTCACTGTCATAGGTTTGAGTAAAGCCTGCTTGCTTGATTTTTATCGTGCTCACGAACGTTGCTGGAGGGCTAGAAGATAACCCGCAAGCCAAGCACAAATCAGCATAATGATGTGATTCGCCGAGTATGGAGTCGAGCGAGTTGTGTGCCAGATCGTGTTCAACAACAATATCTGCCCACAGCGACCCTTTGTCGACAAGGTAACCTGCGATACTTAAAGAATGCTCGGGTCCCGAATCAACATTTAACGTGTTTGCAATGGCAGGCCACATGTCTCTCCATGAAAACACTTCCCCATTGGTTAGGTTAAAAGTCTCATCCTTTGCTGACTCAGCCCCCGCTGCCCACAAGCACGCATCGCCAACCAACCTCGCGTCGACCGCTTCCCAAATCCAATCCGGACCGCCGGGAAAGGAAAATGGTAATCGCTCTTTTTTTCGTATTGCAGCGTATACGCCGAGCACCGGCGGTAAATTCATAACAACTCCGTGATTCGGGCCCACGATCAACTGAGGTCTAAAAATCGTAAACGAGAATCCATGCTCAACCGATTTCTCTTTGACATAATCTTCCTGCAGCCAATAAAAATTGGGATGCTCTACCCTATCCTGAGACTCTCTAGCTGGCACCCGCATAGAACCAACACTACCCCCATAGGCCTTGGTGCCCTGCAAAACGGTGATATGCTCAAGACCCTCCTTAGACAGCAAAGGGGCTAGGATATTTTCGAGCATCTGACCATTTAATCTTATTTGTTCTGGATCACTCCATCCCGGAATCAAACCGGTTGACTCCTGTACCGCCGCATAAACCACATGGGAAATCGTTTCGTCCATACCGGTTAGGTCATCGAAGCAGGCCGATGCATCGGTGATATCCAAGGAAAGATGACAATGAGGCTCAACAGTTAGCAGCCCAGGATACCTTCTCGAACAGGTGATGACTCGCCAACCCGCGCCCGCAAAGGAATTTGCAGCGGCTGTACCAACCAGCCCACTCGCGCCAACGATCAACACCGTTTTCATGTGCAAATAATCTTACTAACGATTCTCAAAGTGATACGGTTCATTCGGGTTCATCGCGGTCCCACTGGCTAATCGATTAGTCATATTGAAAAACGCAGCCACATTAACGATGTCCCAGATGTCTCGATCGGTAAATCCCACATCGCGCAGAGCTTGCCTATGTTCTTCCTCAATCGTGTAACTTGATTGAGTTACCTGTACTGTGAAATCCAACATCGCTCTCTGCCTGGCATCAAGATCCGCGACCCGGTAATTCATCACTAGCTGCTCACCCAATATCGGGTCACCCGAAAGCTCTCGAACCGCAGCACCATGAGCCGTCAAACAATAGAAACAGCGGTTGATAGAAGAAACCACGACCGCGATCATCTCTCTTTCAAGTTTGCTTAAACCACTATTAGAAAGCATCAACTCGTTGTAGAGCCCAGTAAACGCATTTAATTTATTAACATCAAAGGCGTGCGCCTGGAGTACGTTTGGCACCATCCCGAGTTTCTCTCGACAAATATTGAAGTATCGGTCGGTCGCTTCTGGTAAAGGATCTACCATCGGAAGGTCTAATGCGGTGGGTGATTTCACGTTTTGTCCTAAAAATTTCAGAAGAAAGGTAGGCTAGCAAAATAGCTCAGCTTTAAACAGACCGGCGTAAAGATGAACCCAATAAATTCCGGGGCTTCACGACAAATCCGAACGAAGCTAGCACGTATCTTTTTAGTTAATCGCGCTCAAACACTATCGCCCCACGTGAAACAGTCATCTCTACTTCCAGATCAAGTAATTCTTTACTCGATACGGCAAGAGGGTCTCGATCTAGCACCACCAGGTCCGCGATTTTTCCCACTTCGATGCTGCCTTTTTCTGTTTCTTCATAGTGCTGATAAGCCGCATGGCGCGTAACCGCCAACAATGCATCGTAAGTTGAAATTCGTTGCTCACTACCCAAGACCTTGCCAGTTCTAGTGAGACGATTTGTGGTCGCCCAAAGCAAGCGTAAGATGTCCGGCGGCACGATCGGTGCGTCATTGTGAATCGTAAACACCATCCTTCGACCCACAGTAGATGCGGTAGGACTTATACGACTTGCTCGTTCAACGCCAAACACGGAGTCCCTGTGCCAATCACCCCAATAAAATGAATGTGCAGCAAAATATGATGGAATCATCCCCAGGGCCTTCATCAAAGTAAGTTGGTCTTCACGAACAGTTTGAGCGTGAATCATGACCGTACGATGGTCATGAGCCGGCCGAGCATCTCTCACCGCATTGATTAACATATCCGCAGCCGCATCACCGTTAGCATGTGCGATGACCGGAATTTTCTGTTCTAGATAAAAAGAAATCAGTTCATCGACCCGAGCCTGGGGAATCGCCGGATACCCCCGGTAATCTGAAGCCTGGCCATGAGGAGGCTTAAAATAAGGCTCCGTCATGAATGCGGTCTTACCCTGGGGAGAACCGTCTAGCATCAACTTAACACCGTTCACCCGGACCCTGTCCCGGTACTCTCCAAACCGGTACGCCTGCTGAACACCTGTCTCGTTAGTCTGCCCGACCGGATACACTAGAACGTCCAGATCGACCAGACCGGCCTGACCCGCAGCCCGCATTAAGCTGACCACTTCAGGACTTGCTGCCCCATCTTGCACTGTGGTGATCCCATTTTCGGCATACACCCTCATCGCTTGTCTGACACTCGCCAAAGGATCTTTTATCGGCTCATTCATATAGCGCCGAATCGGATAGGCAGCTGACTCCTCGAGCACGCCATTAGGCTCATTTGTCCCAGCCCTGCGTCTAATAATACCCCCGGCAGGATCCTTGCTCTCGGAATTGATACCACCACGCGCGAGCCCCCTAGAATTAGTTGCTACCAAATGACCCGACACGTGAATCAGCAAGATCGGGTGATCGGTGCTGACGGCGTCCAAATCATCACGATCGGGATGCCGATTTTCCGCCAACAACGAATCGTCGTAGCCCAAACCGACTACCCATTCCCCTGGTTCGAGATTCCTTTCATCGATGTATTGTTTCAACAACGTTTGGAGCGTTCTTATGTCGACTACTTGCCCTACGGGTGGAGAGGCCAAATTCGCTAACTGCGTCGCAGCCGCGGTATAGGAGACGTGCCCGTGCGCATCAATAAAGCCAGGCAACAACGCCTTCGAACCAAGACGCACAACCTTTGTGCTTTGACCTATCTTCGTTGTCGCTTCTTCATGCGGACCGACCCAGCTAATAAGGCCTCCGTTCACCGCGACTGCACGCGGCAGAGCCCTTTCGGCGCGGTCACTCGACATGGTTATGACACTATCAGAAAAGAGAACCATCTCCGCTTCGGAACTCGCCGCTCCCTGAAAGAACAGGCCAAGCAGACCGACCGACCAAACACTGAGACTACTTAAGATACTGTTTTTCATAACGAAGCAATTCAACCTTAATGACCGGGGCAAGCAGATAAAGTCCGATCAGATTGGGGATCGCCACGATAAACACCAAAGCATCAGACAATTCCACTAGAGAAGAAAGTTCTATGCTACTGCCTAGAACCACAAAAGCCAGAAAGAAAATCTTGAATCCTATGTCCGCCCAACCAGAATCTCCCACTAAATAGGTAAACGCCTTGAGCCCATAATAGGACCAGGCGATCATCGTCGAAAATGCAAACAAAATCGCCGCAATGGACAAAGGTACCGGCGACCACGAAAGAGTGCTCTCGAAGGCTCTCGTAGTCAATTCGATCCCCACAACATTCTGACCGGCCAGCGATGGCTCATATACCGTAGTGATAATCACCAGTGCAGTCATCGTACAAATCACGACCGTATCAATGAAAGGCTCGAG
>CAZYHH010000134.1:0-231 GCA_964647295.1 uncultured Pseudomonadales bacterium | reverse complement strand
AACCCTTCACTAACTGGTTCTTTAGTCCGAGCCGTAGAGTGCGCAATGGCAGCTGAGCCCAATCCGGCCTCATTAGAAAATACGGCCCGACGAAATCCTATGATCATCACCCCGATTAAACCGCCGGTGACGCCTTCCGGTGCAAAAGCTCCGACCCAGATCGAGACAAACGCGGCCGGCACCTTATCCCAATTGATGGTTATGACAATGAGAGCCGTTAAGACATAAAGT
>CAZYHH010000133.1:0-8788 GCA_964647295.1 uncultured Pseudomonadales bacterium | reverse complement strand
CAATGCCCAACTCAAAATCTCAAAGCGAAGTACTAACTCGATGCGAGATCAAAAACAAAAGCTCAGCGCTGAAGGTGTCGAGTTTAACAATAGCCGAGTACCACGCAAACACCTGTGGCACTCGCAGTCCGCGTAGACAGATAATTTACTGACAGTCACAAACTAACGTCACTTTTTGACTCTTTAGCTCGATCACCTAGATTCCGTTCGACCGTGTAGTGTTGATTCCTAAAATACATCCATGCCAACAATATCGCGGGCACACCTAGCCCGGCTGCTACCAAAAAGAACGTGTAATAGTCGTAAGCGTCGACAACAAATCCAGAAAACCCACTGATAAATTTACCTGGCAACGTCATCAGTGAGCTAAACAAAGCATATTGGGTGGCGGTATAGGCCTTACTGGTCAACCCTGATAAAAAGGCGACAAAAACCGTCGCCGCGAAACCTCCGCTCAAATTGTCTAAACTAACAACGACCGCCAACCAACTTATACTGGGTCCGGGGAACAAAGATAGATATGCAAAAAAAACATTGGTTACTGCCACCGCAATTGCACCAATTAATAGACAACGATATACGCCCAACCTAATCACCATCAATCCACCAACCGAAGCCCCTAAAATCGTCATGAAAAACCCAAACACTTTCGTCACATTGGCGATTTCCAGCTTTGAATACCCCATGTCCAAGTAAAACGGATTCGCCATAATACCCATGGCTATATCACTCAATCTGTAAACACCTATAAACAAAAGCAAAAACAACGCAGCCTTGCCATTTCGCATAAAAAATTCTCGAAATGGATTAATTACGGCATTTAAAAAACCAAACTGCTGATCATGAAACTGGTTATCAGAATCCTCTAGCAATTTTCTACGCTCCGAAATGGGCTCACCTACTAAAAATACAGTAGCAATGCCAACTCCCATCAACAGCGCCATCACCAAATAGGATATCGACCAGTTCGCATACGCCGCGATATACAGAGCACCGGCGCCAGCGACTAAAAGCGCTACTCGATAACCTAAAATATAGCTCGCAGACATCGCCCCTTGAAAGCGCTCATCTATCGCCTCGATTCTATACGCATCAATCGCAATATCTTGTGTGGAAGACCCAAAAGCGATGACCAACGAAAGTAAAGCTAAAAGCAACAAATCACCTACGCCAGTCACCGAAATCGCAAGCAGTCCGACTAAAACCATAACCTGGCCCAACAAGATCCAACTGCGTCTTTGACCTAACTTGTTATTCAACAAAGGGATGCGCATCCGATCAACAATCGGGGCCCATATCACCTTGATTGAATAGGTTATGCCGACCCATGCAAAGAGTCCGATAGCGCTTCGGCCAACCCCTTCTTCCGTGAGCCAGGCAGTCAGCGTCGAGAAGACCAAAAGATAAGGCAGACCCGCAGAAAAACCTAAAAACACCATGCCAATCACTTTAGGCTGGGTATAAATCCTCCAAGCGTCTCCCCAAGACGTAAACTGGTTTGCACCACTTTGATTCATCCTACGAAACCGTATTAAACAAGTTGAGGTCGTTTCTCAAGAAAAAAAGTTAGTCTTTAAAATTATCAAATCGAATCGGCAAATCGAGGCTCGCTTCTTTGAGTAAGGACATGGTTTTTTGCAAATCGTCCCTTTTTTTCCCTGTAATACGCAATTTTTCTCCATTAATTTGAGACTGTACCTTAAGTTTTGAATCTTTCACGAGCTTCACCATCAATTTCGCGGCATCTCGATCAATACCTTGCCGTAACTCAAGAGACTGACGCCTAACTTTTCCGACACCTTCGACGGTCCCCGAGATCAAATAACGACTGTCAACTCCTCTAGCCACCATTTTGTCACGCAATATATCTTTCAGCTGTTTCAGCTGAAATTCTTCAGGCGCGCTGAGCAAAATCCCGCTTTCTTCAAAAACAATTTCAGCTTCCACACCCTTGAAATCAAAACGTGTTCTGAGCTCTCGTTGAGCTTGGTCAACAGCATTTCTCACTTCTTGTTTATCTACTTCAGAACTTATATCAAACGAAGGAATACTTACCTCCTTGTGTTAAAATACGAACAATCACTTCTATCAGTTTACCTATTAATTGCCAAAATGAATCGGTTCTATACGCTAAACTATACCCAACCCATTTTCGCAACCCTCAAACCAGCAGACAATGAAAAAGACACGGATAAACAATGTCACCACCGGCACTGGAGATACTGGACTAAGCTCATTAGCTACTGGCAAAACCATTCCCAAGTCCAGCTTGTCAATCAGATCTCTCGGCGGATTAGACGAGCTAAATAGCTCTCTTGGCCTCGCCATTTGCTATATCACTGATAAAGAAGTCTTATCTTTTCTTTCCGAATTACAACAAACCCTCTTTGATCTTGGCGCAATGATCGCCCTGGAAGGCGAATTCAATTATCCCGATTTAGAAAGTATTGAACGTCAAATCAAACTCGAGAATGACAAGCTGCCTGCGCTAGAAGAGTTTGTCATACCTGGAGGAGGCCTTGGTTCTGCTCACCTACACCATTGTCGAACTATTTGCAGACGCGTTGAGATCGATTTATGGGTACTAATTGAAGAAAACGAAAAAATTAAAAGCGCTGGCATCTACCTAAATCGATTAGGCGACTACTTATTTATCGCCGCGCGCAAGATTTCAGAGGACGACAGCCAATGGCGAGGACCGACAACATCAAAGAGTAAACCTTCTGATATCTCCTAATAGTCTAGTCAGAAACAGCATAAACCGCCCTCCATCAGCTCCGTTGATCACACGATGATCGTAGGAAAGCGACAACGGAAGCATTTTTTGAGGTGAAAACCGTTCTCCATCCCACACAGGCTCAGCCTGCATTCTGGCTACCCCTAAAATAGCAACCTGGGGAGCATTAACGATAGGAGTGAAGCCGGTTCCTCCTAGAGACCCTAAACTTGAAATCGTGAAAGTTCCTCCCTGCAGGTCACCCATTCCAAGTTTTTTTTCTCTGGCCTTTTTTGAGAGATCCATAATTTCAGAGGAGAGTTGCCTTACTCCTTTTTTGTCGGCCTCTTTGATGACCGGCACGATTAGCCCTTCTGGTGTATCGACCGCAAAACCAATATTGCAAAATCGGTTAATCAATATGCTTTGCTCATTCTGCTCCAAGCTAGAATTAAAGATCGGATATTCGTCAAGCACCAAACAGCACGCCCGAACAATAAACGCTAGTGGGGTAATCTTAGGGCCAGTCACTTGGGCTTCCACATTAAGCGTTTCCCGAAAATCTTCTAAATCCGTAACGTCGGCTTTGTCGTGTTGTGTCACATGCGGCACATTAACCCAGCTAGCATATAAGTTTCTTGCGCCAACTTGCTGTATTCGACTGAGTTCTAGCGAATAGGTCTCCCCAAATTTGCTGTAGTCGACGCTCTCCACCTGAACAGCTGACCCTAACCCTGGGCCGCCTACTTTGTGTTTGCTCATTTTATTTTTCACAAATGCTTTCAGATCGTCTTTAGTGATCCTTCCCCGGCTACCACTGCCAACTACGTCCGTTAGTGTCACACCATACTCTCGTGCCAAACGGCGTACTGCAGGCCCGGCATAGACCGATTGTGAATCACTCTCCAAGGCGACCTGATTGGTATTAACAGATGTCTCAATTCCAGCGACAGTGGGTCCATCTGCCGGTTCAGGCAATTTAGGTGACGAGGATTCTATTGATTTCAATTCCATTTTAGCAAGCAAGTCACCTGTCGATACCGTTTCTCCTTCACTGATACACAGCTCAACAATCCTGCCTTCATGCTCCGAAATCACTTCAAATGTCTCATCCTCTGTTTCAAGTTCGACTATTGCGGAATCGACTGTTATTGACTGTCCAACCGAGAGAACCAAATTAGTAACGCTCGCCTGGACAGAATCACCCAAATCTGGAACCAAGACATCTATCTTTTGGGGAGTGGGGAGCGCTAAGCTAGCTTCGGCAGGCTGCTTATTTTGAGGGTCGCCATGTTCTATAGATTTTTCATCCACAGCCGTGGTCTGTCGCGAATCGACCTTTGCTAGTAAATGACCCTCACCTACCATCTCGCCCAAGGACACACAAATCTCTTTGACAATACCACCAGCAGGAGAAGGCACCTCCATAGATGCCTTATCCGACTCGATAACAATAATGCCTTCGTTTTCTTCGATCTCGTCGCCAACAGACACGCAGATCTCGATGACTTCAACCTCATCAATATCACCTAAGCTTGGAATTACCACATCCATCAACATATCATCCTAAGTAGTCCTTGGATTTTGTTTCTTCGAATCAATACCAAATTCTTTTTGAAAATCGGACAAATCTTTTAACGAAACGTCTCCCGATTCGTACAATTTAGTCAGTGCCGCAAAGGCTATAAAATACTGGTCTATCTCAAAGAAACTTCGAAGCTTTTCGCGCGTGTCGCTGCGACCAAAACCATCAGTTCCAAGAACATGATAGGGCGCTTGAATCGCTGATCGTAATTGTTCAGGAACCGCTTTTACATAATCTGAAGATGCTATTACTGGACGGTCGCCTTTGAGGCAACGTTCAACGTAACTAGTCGAATTATCCGCCTCGGGGTTTAGCATATTTACTCGCTCAACATCGTTTAGCTCTCGGGCCAGCTCGATATAGCTCGTGACACTCCAGACCTCAGAGGAGACTCCTCTGTCCAACAATAAGTCAGCCGCCTTCTCTACTTCCCTTAAAATTGCGCCACTTCCCAAAAGTCTCACCGTTTTCTTTTTGGCTTTCCCTTTTGATCGCAATAAATACATACCCTTTTTGATTCCTTCTTCGCTATCTTTGGGCATTGCAGGATGAGGATAATTTTCGTTCATTAACGTTATGTAATAATAGATGGGTTCTTTATTGCCTAGCATGCGCTCCAACCCCGCCTGAATAATCACCGCCAGCTCGTAGGCATAACAAGGATCGTAACTAACGCAGTTAGGAATTGATGAAGATAATAAGTGACTATGGCCGTCCTGGTGCTGAAGGCCTTCTCCATTTAATGTAGTACGCCCGGAGGTCCCTCCGAGCAAAAAGCCTCTGGCCTGCAGATCTCCTGCCGCCCATGCCAAATCACCGATTCGCTGAAACCCGAACATAGAGTAGAAAACGTAAAACGGAATCAAGCTGTATTGATGAGAACTTTGAGAGGTGGCCGTCGCAATCCAAGCGGAAAAGGCTCCTGCCTCATTAATACCCTCCTCAAGCACCTGCCCATCCCTGGACTCATGGTACGCGCCAATCTCATCAGAATCTTCGGGTTCATACAGTTGGCCAACTGAAGAATAAATACCCAACTGCCTAAACATGCCTTCCATGCCGAAAGTTCTGGCTTCATCAGGCACGATCGGCACGATTCGATTACCAATCTCCTTATTCTTAGCCAGAGTAGACAACAGCCTTACAAAAGACATCGTCGTGCTTATTGAGCGATCTCCACTACCCTTGAGTTGAGCCTCGAACATCGACAGGGCGGGTAACTTTAAGCGTTCATTATTCTCGACCCTGATCGGAACGGGACCGCCCAACTGACTTCGCCTGGCATTGATGTATTTGATCTCTGGAGAATCTTCTGGGGGCCGGTAATAAGGCACAGCCTCTACCTCCTGGTCACTCAGCGGGACTCCGAATCGATCCCTAAAATGTTTGAGCTCTTCAACATTTAATACTTTTACCGAGTGGGTATCGTTCTCCGACTCGCCCGCTGAACCCATACCATACCCTTTAACAGTCTTTGCAAGGATGACCGTAGGTTGTCCTTTGTGATCAACGGCCGAGGAATAAGCCGCATAAAGTTTAAAGGGGTCATGCCCGCCTCTATTGAGTTGATAGATATCTCGGTCACTCATGTCTTCTACCAACTTCGCTAAATCAGGATGTTTGTTAAAAAAACTCTCTCGAACGTAAGCACCTCCCTTAGCCTTAAAATTTTGAAATTCACCATCGACCGTTCTGTCCATTTCTTTTTGCATCAAACCGTTATCGTCTTTTGCAAAAAGAGGATCCCAGAGTCTTCCCCAAACAACCTTCAAAACATTCCAGCCAGCACCCCGAAAGTACCCTTCCAGTTCCTGAATGATTTTCCCATTGCCCCTAACCGGGCCATCTAATCTTTGTAAATTACAGTTAACAACAAAAATCAAATTATCCAGTTTTTCGCGCCCTGCTAGTGATAGCGCACCTAATGTCTCCGGTTCATCACACTCTCCATCTCCTAAAAAAGCCCAAACCTTTCGATCCTTCATAGGCACGAGATCTCGGCTATCTAAATACTTCATCACATGCGCCTGGTAGATCGCCTGTAAAGGTCCAAGACCCATCGAGACAGTCGGAAATTGCCAATAATCTGGCATCAACCAGGGATGAGGATAGGAAGAAAGGCCCTCACCATCGACTTCCTGTCTAAAACTATCAAGTCGCTTTTCTGACAACCGTCCTTCTAAAAACGATCGCGCATAGATACCAGGTGCCGCATGACCCTGAAAGTAAATCAAGTCTCCAAGATTTTCTCCAGACTCACCGGGACCACGAAAAAAATAATTAAACCCTACATCGTAAAGTGTGGCCGACGATGCGAAGCTGGAGATATGTCCACCTAAAGTCCCATCCCTCTTATTCGCTCTGACCACCATCGCCAGCGCATTCCAACGAATCAGGCTCCGAATCCTCCTTTCCATGAACATATCGCCAGGCATGACAGCTTCCTGCTCCAAAGGAATCGTATTTCTATACGGCGTGTTAACGCTATACGGAACACGCCCGCCTACTTTCGTGACACGATCCGATAACTCACTCAGCAAGAAATTAGCCCGATCAATGCCTTCTTCGCGCATAACGCTCTCCAGCGCTTCTATCCACTCAAGAGTTTCTTCTTTGTTTAAATCTTCTGAGATTAGATCGCTCCTAAAATATCCCTAAGAGAGCTATTGATACAAATAGAACATAAAGAGCTCAACATTTCATATCCCTCAATGCTCACCTGCTATATACCTTTGTCCAATCAAAATACCTGCCAGGATCCGTTTTTCTATCAGGCGAAATTTCGTTGTGCCCAACCACCGAGTCTAAGCTCAACCGGTCATATGCCAAAAACAAAGCCGATAACACCTCTTTAAGGCGTCGGTACTGTTCTTTTTCATAACCTGTGGTAGCACTACCCTCCAACTCCACACCGATCGAATAATCATTGCAATTGTCTCGTTTACGCCATGTAGATACACCAGCGTGCCACGCCCTCTTATCAAAAGGCACCAGCTGAGTGACATTGCCTCCTCTGTCAATAAACAGGTGAGGTGCCACTTGAATGCCTTCGAGGTCCCCAAAAGAATCGTCGGCCTCTATAGCTAGCGTGCCGGTAAACAATTGCTCTGGAAACCCTGTTCCAAATTGCCCTTCGGGAAGCGAAATACAATGTACTACCACCAGTTCAATCGCACTGCCTCTTGGTCTACTGTCAAAGTGTTCGCTTGGGGTCCATTGACAACCTAGCAAGCGATGATTTTTATCCACCTGCATATCGATCTTCTAATTGCTACTGATAATATAGATAACTGTCGTTCTAACAATTTAACTGCCGTCGGCTATGGATCATAACATGATACCCGAGAAGCTATTGCTGAAGTCTGTCCAAAAAAATGTTGCCGCAGCACTCGAAGAGGACCTAGGACCTGGGGACATTACCGCAAGCCTAATAGAAGGTAACCCTCTAACAACCGCAAACATTATCTCTCGCCAAGAAGCAATTTTTTGTGGGAAATTGTGGGTTGAAGAAACACTAAGACAAATAGACGAAAAGATCATCTCAAGATGGAACGTTGATGATGGCGACCAAATTAGATCAGACCAGCTCTTATTTTCTCTGACAGGACCTGCTAAGCCTATACTGACTGGGGAGCGAACAATATTGAACTTTTGTCAGTTGTTGTCAGGCACCGCCACAAAAGCCCATCAATACTCCAAATACGTCGGTAATCATCCGACTCAGATACTGGATACCCGTAAGACACTACCTGGATTGAGAATCGCACAAAAGTACGCTGTCCATTGTGGAGGCTGCAACAATCATAGGCTGGGGTTATTTGATGCTTATTTGATTAAAGAAAATCACATAATCTCCTGTGGCGGCATTGGCAATGCAGTTAAGTCCGCTCGCAAAAAACACCCTAACCTAGAAATAGAAATAGAGGTCGAAAGCATCGCCGAATTACTCGAAGCTATCGATGTCCAAGCAGACATCGCGATGATAGATAATTTTTCTTCAGACATGACAAATCAAGCAGTCAAAATTGCAAAGGGAAAAATTAAGCTAGAGGCCTCTGGCGGCATCGATCAAGGTTCTATTGCAGAAATTGCTGAGACTGGAGTCGATTACATCTCAATCGGCGCTTTAACGAAAGAGGTAAGCCCCATTGATTTATCTATGCGGTTTGAAGAATAAACGGCCGCCTAATTTCAAATAATTTTGAACAGGTTCTTGGGAGAAGTGCAATGACCGAAAAAAAAACACACATTAAAGATAAAGCGGCAAAAATCCGCGAACAAATGGGTGGATTAGATCGACTCAAAAAAATGAAAAGCGAAGGGAAGCCCAATATTCGGGAACATATAAATTCCATATTGGATAAGGGCACATTTACAGAGATCGGCACCTTCAGCCGATCCCTACGCGAAGAAGATAGAGGCTCTACGCCAGGCGATGGCAAAATTGGAGGCGAAGGGAGAATAGATGGTCGCCCGGTAGCGGTTGT
>CAZYHH010000132.1:0-8800 GCA_964647295.1 uncultured Pseudomonadales bacterium | reverse complement strand
GGTGCGTTTTTTTGGTGATGCAGACTGGCTGAGCTGGCTATTGATAATGGCGCCCTATTCTGTGTTTTTTTTCTTGGTTGATGCGCACGTTACCTGGAGAGCAATTCGTTGGTTTAATGCGCCAAGTCTCAGGCTTTCCCAGGTGTTACCGATTCGCGCTAGCGCTTACATTTTATCCTTGGTCAATGAACAGGTTGGGAAGGGTGCTATGTCCCTATATTTGTTAAAGAGATACGATGTGCCAGGCTGGCAGGCGTTGTCGACGATGATCCTGTTAGGTTTGATGGAAATATACCAGTTGCTCATATTTTCCAGTGTGGGGGTTTACCTATACTACGAGCTAGTCGTAGAGGCGTCTTCTTTACTTGCTTTAGATACGATTTTACCGGTGATTTTTGGGTGTGCTGCGATATACCTACCCATCCATATTTGGTATTTTCGAAGTAGCAGAACCGAAGACAGTAAGTTAAGAAATATACAAATCTTTCGTGCGTTTCGAGAAGCTGATCCCTTGAAATACTTGTTCGTGTTTTTGTGTAAAGCTCCCAATATGATAGGGGCGATTGTGGTCTATACCTTTGCGTTGGATCTCTTTAACGTAGAGGTTAGTTTTGGTCAGATGTTGGCGTTCTTGCCGGTAATTTTTCTTGCTGCGGCATTGCCACTTCCTTTTCATGCGGGCGCGTTGCTTCTTTGGACGGTGTTGTTTCCGGATTACCCTGAAGTGGGTGTATTTAGTCTGATCATGCACACGTTTTTCGTTTTATTTAATGCTTTGATCGGGGTCTTGTTTCTTCCTAAAGCGAATAAGGAACTATTCGGAGACGCCGCTAGCTAGGTCTCTGCGAGTGCCGCCACAACGCGATGGCCCTATCAAGCATAGAGGCGATCGTCGTGATGCATAAGATCCAAGACAGCACCAAAATTCCCTGCACAAAGAACATCGAAGTCAGCTCAAGTAACTGAAACCCGATGAAAGCGCCCAGGAGCACGTAGTAGCAGATACCGTTAGCGCGACCAATTTTGCTAGCGATGAGTTTTTGACCATCAAGGGCGCGCGAGTCAAGAACGTACTGGGCGAACGATAAGATAATGAGCACTGGTAGTATCTGAGAAACCAGGCTCAACATTGCTAAACAAGTAAGGCCGGCGCTGACAAATAAAGCGTCTGTTGCATGGTCAAACAGACCGCCGAAGGCTGTACTTTGATTGAACAATCTTGCGAAATAACCGTCCGTCACATCGGTGATGATGGCTATTAGAAATATCGAAGCAGTTAGGCCCCATGTTTGATCTATGATTGTGATTCCCATTGGAATGATGAGAATCAATCGAGTCAGCGTGAGGTAGTTGGGTATCGTATGCCACTTAGTTATCAACAGAATACTCCGTTAGAGAATCGAATGGCGGGTCCTGTGTGGTGATTAGATGGTGCAAGGGTCTGCTGGTTTACGATTAGCCTAGGTAGATCAGTGTTAACATTATTATTCTGCGTGAGATATTAAAGCGTAGCATTAAGAGACAGGAAAATGCATTGAATACATGGGTAATTACAGGCGCTAACGGAAATCTCGGTAAGCGTATGATTGCGGAATTGACTGATGAAGAGGCTTCAAAGGTTCGTGCAATCGTACGCAGTCAATCTGCTGCGAACGCGATACTCGAACTATCGCTGAGTCCGGAACAACGTGGACGGCTTGACGTCCAGATTTGTGACTATACTGATCGGGTGGGGCTTTCTGAGGCCTTTAAGGGATATTCGAACCTAGTTCATTTGGTCGGTATTTTGAAGGAGACTCGTAACGCTACTTATTTGGACGCGCATGAGCGCAGTTGTGAAGCCGTCGGCAAAGCTGCTCAAGAGGCCAAGATATCTCATATGGTTTATTTATCAATCGTAGGATCACACAGCGAATCGCAAAATGACTGTTTAGCCTCAAAAGGTAAAGCTGAACAAATATTAGTTAACCAAGGGGTTGGCTCGAGCGTATTGCGAGTCCCCATGGTGCTTGGTGAACAGGATTATGCCAGTACAGCACTCTATTACCGGGCTATCAAACCGTGGAGTCTTGCTTTTCGAGCGTCTAGTCTAGAGCAACCTATATATGCAGGGGACGTCTTGCAAGCGATTCGCTTAGTGTGTCAGAAAAAGCTTAGTGGATCCTTTGATCTTGCGGGCCCTGAGGTTTTGACTCGCGAGATGCTTGTACAAAGGGCTGCTCGGCTTTTGGGCCGTGCAACGCGAGTGATTTCTTTGCCGATCTGGCTTGGTGGTTTGATCGCGAAATTGTTGGAGGTCGTCATGCCCAATCCACCAATTACATCAGCGATGCTTGGAGTATTGGATCATGATGACGATTTGGATGCACTAAAGGCGGCTGAGCAGATTGGTCTAGATTCGCTGACACCCCTAGATAAAACTTTGGAACTGGTTTTCAAGTTAGACTAGGCGTTTCGATAAAAACGGAAGGCTAACGTCTAGACGATAATCTATTCCTGAATGGGTACCATCAAATTCCTCATACAAGTGCTGGACATTTTTTTTTGTTAATTCTGCTGATAACTTTCTTGAACCGAAATGAATGTGGTATTGATCTCTTGAACCGCAGTCTATAAAGACACCCTTTAATTTTTTTAAATTAGCGTGGTATTTTTTGACCAAGTTAATGGGGTCGTGCTGCAGCCACTGTTTCCATCTGTCTGCAATCAGCTCACCTGAATCGAGGTTAAAGGGCAGACGAAAGTTATTAGGGGCTTTGACATCAGGATCATAGCTGGCTGCCATAGCTAGTATCATTAGCGTGGTGACATCTTGGTTGGAGGGCGAGGTTTGATTTTTAGCGTATTCAAGAAATTTAGCGACTCTACCGTCGTCTTCGCCGAGGGATTTTTCTGCAGGTTTATGTAGTCTGGAAAGATTTCGACGATATTCTGGTAGGAACTGTTGAAGGTGTGTTAATACTGCTGGCCACTCTGTTCGGTACACAAAGTCAAAATAGGCATCTCCTGAATGGCTAGCAATGGCGCCCCAAAATTTGGTGTATTTCATTCCGTGTATGAGGGCTCCGTAACCGCCCGATGATTTACCAAGGCAGCCTCGGTGTTCACGAGATGCTAACGACCTGAGCTCTCTATCGATGAAAGGAATTAGTTCTAAGGTCAAGTAATCCGCGTATCTCCCTATTGCTCCTGAATTGATGTATTGGTTCCCGCCTAACGAAGTAAAACAGTCTGGGAAAACGATTATGCTTGGGCTTAGTTTGCGTTGGTGGATTAAACGATCGAGCCGCTCGGGAATGCTTTCTTCAAAGTTCTTCCAATTTACCCGGCCTAGTCCACTGCCGGTAAAACCGGCCAGATCGAAGAGGACAGGGAAGCGCTTGGATTTGTTTCGGACCGAATGATATTGCCAGGGAAGGTAAACGGGAAAGCTTCTGGCGTATGGATCACCCAAGGGGTTGTTTTTTAAGATACTCGAATCATATTCAAGAAAAATGACCGAACCTTTTTTGATCTTTATCATTTTTTTAAGCATAAAATGAATCTGGCTTACTTTTGATGGAATAGCATACGCATTGATCCTTAATTAAGCGATAATCATCCATTGGCACTTACTTTTTCGCCGGATTAGATTGAACCGATTACTGTCAGCATTTTGTTTTGGTCTCTGTTATTTTTTGCTTGTCGGTAATGCTGGAGCTGATCAGTCATCGTATCTTATTTGTGCAAGCTGCCACGGTTCTTTGGGTCAGGGGAGTCAGTCGATGAACAGCCCTAAGTTAGCGGGTCAGGATTCCTGGTATCTTAAGAAACAACTCCAACTTTTTCAGATTGGCGCACGAGGAACTGCTGTAGGAGATAGTTGGGGTATGCAAATGGCGTCTATGTCTAAGGGTGCAGAGCTCGAAAACGATTCGTCTTTGGATTCGCTGGTGGCTTATATAAGGGAATTCCCTGATCAAGTGCCACCACAAACGATACTCGGCGACGCTGAACGGGGTGAAGAATTATACAATACGTGTATTGGCTGTCATGGTAAAAACGCAGAAGGCATAGAGGAGTTGGCAGGGCCTAAGCTAGCCGGGCAGAATGATTGGTACCTAGTGGAACAAATCAAGAAATATCAATTGGGTCAGCGTGGATATCATAATTCTGATCATGGTGGGCGACAAATGAGAGCGATGGCGGGGGTTCTCTCAAACGAGGAGGAAATCAATGATGTGGTGTCCTACATAAACACGTTACGGGTATTGCACCCATGACTTGTTTGCTGGAGATCGATGTATCGGCAATCAAGTCGAACTATGATTATCTGAATCGAGCCACTAAATCTCGAGTGGCTGGAGTCGTTAAAGCCGACGCCTATGGTCTTGGGGCTACGAAAGTCGTTTCAGTCTTGCTTGAATCTGGTTGTAAAGAGTTTTTTGTGGCTACCGCCATCGAAGGAAAAACACTTCGGGACAAATTTAATGAAATCACTGTTTATGTATTAGAAGGAGCATTGGTTGACACAGTTGATTTGTTACTCGAATGTAATTTGGTGCCAGTCTTAAATACGTTAAGTCAGTGTTTGATCTGGTCTAAAAAAAATAGACCGTCGGCCATTCATGTTGATACCGGTATGGAGCGGTTGGGATTAAGCATTGATGATCTATCAGTTCTTATAAAGGATTACTCTTTGGATATTCGATTGCTTGTTAGCCATTTAGCTCGTGCGGATGAACCTGAAAATCCGTTCAATGAGATTCAGTTAGATCGCTTTGATCTGATTTGTCAGAAAATTAAGAATAATTTTCCATCTATAGAGACAAGTCTCGGTAATTCAGCGGGATTGATCAAACAGCGACTTGATGGGGAGCTGAGCAGAGCTGGTATCGCGCTTTACGGAGGAAATCCGTTTAGTGATCGCACTAATCCGATGAAGTCTGTGGTGAGCATGAAAGCTCAGGTCTTGCAGTTAAGGGAAGTGGGTAGGGTGACGCCTGTCGGGTACGGTGGAACCTTTGAGACACGACAGGACACGATCCTTGCAACGATTGGCGCTGGATATGCTGATGGAATCCCGAGAGCGCTTTCCAATAAAGGTCGTGTTTATGCGTCAGGCAGATACTGCCCTATTGTCGGACGAGTCAGCATGGACACAATACATGTCGATGTATCGGGCGTTTCGATTAAAGAAGGAGATTGGGTTGAATTGATTGGGCCGAATCTTGGGCTTGATGAGTTTGCTTTTTTAAGTGGAACCATTCCTTATGAGATCTTGGTTGGGTTAGGCAGGAGGAGCCCCAGAATTTATGCGGACTAACCCGACTAGGGTCCCGATTCATTAGTCAATAACTTATATTGAATAAAACTTTCCTGGGCGTCGAAGTATCTTCCAAGACCTCTCTGGGCGATGGATTGATTCAAATAAAGCGCGGCTTCACGTCTTGCTCCAAGTTGGGCGGCAAGGTCGAAAGCATCGATTGCTTCTCTAAAGAGTTTTTGACGGATTCGAAGGTTGCCTAGATTGATATGGATGGAAGGGTTTCGAGGTGCCAGTTTGAGTGCTTCGGTTATTGAATTTTGGGCTTCTGGCATTTGACCGAGTTTTGCCTGAATAATTGAAAGGTTGCTCAGTATTAGAGCGCGTTCGATGGGATCCTTTGCTAATTCGAGAGCGGTTTTACACTGTTCAGGGCTGATCTTGAGAGCACTTTGTGATTCGTAGCATGATGTGGCTGGTTCTAAAATCTTAGAACCATCGCTCTCCCCGTTCGTCCGCGGTGTGAACCAAGCCAAGCTCAATAAAACAAAGGCCACCTTTATTTTCATAAGTGATAGCATATCATTACAGCGAAAGGTGGGCTGAATTAGTTATTCTGCCCATAGCTTGTTAAGGGGGACGGATGGG
This sequence comes from uncultured Pseudomonadales bacterium, assembly GCA_964647295.1. Lineage (GTDB taxonomy): Bacteria > Pseudomonadota > Gammaproteobacteria > Pseudomonadales > Azotimanducaceae > UBA4421. The sequence goes on along the minus strand of CAZYHH010000132.1, from coordinate 2,907 downwards.
GAAAGTGAATAAAGAGGGCTTGTTGGCAGGTAAGGTCGCTATCGTGACGGGTGCTAGTCGGGGTATCGGAGAAGCCATCGCAAAACGCTACGCGATGGAAGGTGCCAAGGTTGTTGTTTCGGCGCGGACGCTTAACGATGAAGATCATTACTTGCCCGGGACAATTACTCAAACAGTAAATCAGATAAACGAAGCGGGTGGTGAGGCGTTAGCGGTTCAAGCTAACCTCGCGCTGGCAGAAGATCGAAGGAATCTGATTGAAGAAACGCGGGCAGCATTCGGCTTTGTTGACATTCTGGTTAACAATGCGGCGATTACCTATTTCACTCCTGTAGCCGAGTTTAATGAAAAACATTATCAGTTGATGCTGGAGGTTCAGGTTAGGGCTCCTTTTGAGCTAACGCAACTCGTGTTACCAGGGATGCGAGAACAAGGGTTGGGGTGGATTTTGAATATCTCTTCTCATGCAGCGATTCACCCTGAGAAAGGGCAGTCGGGCCATGGGGGTACGGTATATGGAATGTGTAAGGCCGCGTTGGAGAGGTTCACCACAGGTTTGGCTCAAGAGTTATATTCGGAGAATATTGGAGTAAATGTAATATCACCGGGATTGGTTGCCACACCGGGCGTGGTCCATCATAAATTGATCAATGAAAGCAATGAAGACCGAGTTACCCCCGTCGAGCATATGTCTGAGGCCTGCCTTCGGCTTTGCTATGGTGATCCTAAGAAATTAACGGGAAGAATTGACTATGCTGATGAGGTTGTCGAAGAATTTAACCTGGACCCGCAAGATCTTATCTAGACTGGAGAAGAAACATGTCAGAATTACTACACAATGAGTTTCCGCCCGATTCACTTGAAGGTAAGGATTTAGCTCATCTTCTGCACCCTACAACTAATCTAAAACTACACCGCCAACAAGGGCCTAGTATTCACGATAAAGCCGAAGGGGTGTATTTGTGGGACTCGAAAGGGAAACAATACTTAGAGGGAATGGCAGGGCTTTGGTGCACAGCGTTAGGTTATGGTAATGAAGAGCTCGCTAAGGTAGCCGAAGAGCAGATGCGTAAGTTGAGCTACTCACAACTCTTTGCGGGTAAAACCAATGAGCCTTCAATATTACTCGCAGAAAAACTTAAGGATATGGTGCCCTTTGAAGCAGGCAGAGTGTTTTATGGATTGTCCGGTAGTGATGCCAATGACACTCAAATGAAGTTAATGTGGTACTACCACAATGCGATCGGTAAACCTGAAAAAAAGAAAATCATTAGCCGACAGCGTGGCTATCACGGTGTGACTATTGCGAGCGGCTCTTTGACTGGATTACCGCCATTTCACAAAGAGTTTGATTTGCCGATCAGTGGAGTTTTGCACACTGAATCGCCTCACTATTACAGTGGAGCGGAGGTAGGAGAAACTGAAGCAGATTTTTTGAAACGGATTTTGGGTAAGTTAGAGAACCTGATCGATAAAGAAGGGCCGGAGACAATTGCGGCGTTTATTGCTGAGCCGATACTGGGAGCAGGGGGGGTGATTGTGCCGCCACAGGGCTATTACGAAGCGGTGCAGGATATACTTGATCGACATGACATCTTGTTCATTGATGATGAGGTGATCTGTGGATTTGGGCGTACTGGCAATGCGTTTGGAGCTGAAACCATGGGCATTAGGCCCACGACAATGAGTATTGCGAAGGCTGTTTCTTCGGCTTATTTGCCTTTGAGTGCGGTGCTGTTGCCGGAGTTCATGTATGAAGCTTTTGAAAGCCGTTCAGATGAATTGGGTAACTTTGGTCACGGTTTTACCTATTCGGGACATCCGGTTTGTGCTGCTGTAGCCTTAAAAAATCTTGAAATCATGGAAGCGACGAAAATATTTGATCATGCGAAGTCCGTTGGAGAAACGCTTCAAAGTGGTTTGAGAGAATTTGCGGATTATCCTTTTGTTGGGGAAGTGCGGGGTCGAGGTTTGATTGGTGGTATTGAGCTCGTCAAGACAAAGGATCCTCGAGAACCTTTTGAGGCTTCATTTGGTATTGCAACGTACTGTGCGACAGCATGCCAGGAATTAGGCTTAATCGTTCGGAACATCGGCGATACTATTGCGTTTTGTCCTCCGTTGATCATTACGGAAGACCAGGTCGCTGAGTTGTTGGGTAAGTTTGAAGTTGGTCTGAAACAGACGATTGAATGGGCTCATAATCAAACAGGGTAAACGAAAATTATTGGTGATTGTCCAGCCTCTCTGATCGACCTCGGAAATTGATGGATATATAATTTGCGTTTCAGTAGTTACATCCGGAACACGTTTAGGAGAAGAAGTTGCAACGATTAGTCGTAGTGTTGTTTGTATTGTCTATATCAGCGGGAGCTTTTGCCGTTATTCACCCGGGCCCAAAGGACCAGATATCAGACCGTCTAGAGCCTTTTGGTTCTGTTTGCCGTGCCGGCGCTTCGTGTGACGTGAGTCAAGATTCGTCGCCATCACAGGGAGTGAATTCAACTAGCAGTAGCCTCGATTTACAGAAAGTCGAATTGTCTTCGGGTTCTGAACACATCGTTCGTATGCTTAATATTGGTCCTTCGGGCTCCATGGTGTTTGATCCTCCAGTGATCAAGGTCTCGTTAGGTGATACTGTTCATTTTAGAGCGACGGATTTGTCGCACAATTCAGCGTCGATTTCCGGGATGATTCCTTCAGGCGCAACTGTATGGTCGGGTGCAATCAATGAGGATATAAGTGTAAAGCTCGAAGGTGAAGGTGTTTATGTCTATCAGTGTGATCCTCATATGGTGATGGCGATGGTAGGGGTCATTCAAGTTGGAGCGGCGATTAACCTTGATCAGATTCGGCGATCTGCTGAGTCGCTTAAGACGACCTTTGCGGTGAATAATGAGCGACTTG
>CAZYHH010000131.1:0-8831 GCA_964647295.1 uncultured Pseudomonadales bacterium | reverse complement strand
CCACAAGGGACAAAGTGTTTTCACCAATGCCGGACGGGTGAACACCATTTTCAACAATGTGAATATCTAACTCAGGAAGACGATCATTTCGCTGCCATTGATACGAATCAAAGTTAGTGTCTCTTAGCCTTCCATTTTCCAGGATTGTTTCTTCGTAAAGAGCGCTGCTCAGTCCCCAAAGCATACTCCCTTCGATTTGAGCTCGTATGTTGTTGGGGTTTATCGCAACACCGACATCAGAACAAACTGTTAGTTTATCAACGCTGACATTGCCACCGGGGGTCACAGTCACCTGGGCTACGCAGGCAGAGAAGGTCGGGTTCGCCCTGCCTTCTGCCGCCGCAACAGCAATACCATGAGCTGCGTTATTACCGAGCATGACGGAACCATAGTTTGCTTGGCCTGCAGCTATTTTTAGGACGTTGGCTAAGCGCTTTGCTCCGCCGACTGTAACCTGGCTTTCGCCTCTTTTTACTTCACCATCTACCAGATAGTCTGCGCCTGCATTTCTCCCCGCACCTTTTAACAGACTCAAACGCAAATCTAATGGGTCGACTTGAATTTCATGAGCAATCTCGTCGATGAAGCTCTCGATAGCAAACACTGTATAGAAGTTGCCTACGGTTCTCACAAAACCAGTAGGAATGATCTTGCTCATTAGATCGTGTTTGATGAATGTCACTTCAGAATTATCAAAGTCATACCAGTGATCGGCGCTAGATGTCACGCCTCTAGCCCCGTTTATGCGCAATTTTTCAGGCGTTTGGTCTTCCTTATCATCAAAAGCAGCGGCCCCGTCACTAGGACCAGGCATTACTTGCGCGGCAATTAAATCATGTTTTACTCCTAGCACTCTTTTTGGATAAGACAGACCAGAATCCTTTCTCAAAGACGCACTCATCGTTTGAAGTGATATGGATTTAGGATGCCCAAGATTAAACTGATCTTCTCTGGTCAGGATGACTTTAACCGGCCGCTTTAGCTGTTTACACGCGAGTGCTGCCGCCATAATTTGATCACCGTATATCTTGTCCCCAAAGCTACCCCCAATCAAATGGGGATGATAAACAACTCTGTCTGGAGAAACCTCAAGGACCCGAGCAATGCCCTGTATCAGCATCGAAGGGATGTGTGCACCCGAATAAATGTGGAAGACATCATCGATGTTCTGTACGAGCGCGCTTCTAGGCTCTAATGCAGCATGTTCTATCATGGAAGTCTGGTAATTTGCCGATATCTCTTCACCTTCACTAAAGGCCTTTTCAACATCTCCGACTCTTAACCATGTTTGAGCTCCCTCTCTACTTTTTTGTAAGCGTTCGGCTTCCGAGTAGAGGTCTTCGCCATTCAAAAGTTGATCAGGAGGGACATCCCATTGAATATCTACTACTTGTTCTGCTCGCATCGCTGCAGGAAAACTATTTGCAACAACTAACGCGACATCCGTTCCGGGTGCCATGCCTGGGCTACCGCTAGCCGATAGAGGTAACGTTCTGATATACCCCGTTATTTCTTCTGCTTCACTATCGTTGATTTTTACGATTTTTGAGCCAAGGCGAGTTGGTCCAAGAGAGACTTTGCCAAAAACCATATTTGGCGCATAGGAATCGATGCCATACCGAGCTTTACCATTGACCTTCTCGTTGATATCTAGAGCATTAAGGGATTGCCCGATAATTTGATAATCCTCTTTGCTTTTCAGTTCCACCTCAGCAAGTTCTTCAGGTTGTATTTCATGCTCGATTACAGTTTGAGAGAGTATCTGACCGTAAGAGATTCGCTCTCCATAGCCATCATCAATCACCCAACCTTCTTTGACGTAGCAACTAGTGGGGTCGCTACCCAGAATGTCAGCGCCTGCTTCAATCAAAAACTCTCGAGCTACTGCTGCTGAACGAGATAGCGGGTCAAAACTTTGTAGTACACTGCGACTTCCGCCGGTCATCTGCATGCCGGTTTTACTAAACTGAACGGTGTCCATTTCTGGATGATCAATTGAGACTTGGGACCAATCGAGTTCTAATTCTTCCGCGACGATCTGAGCGAGAGCGGTTCCGATGTGTTGTCCTATTTCCTGACGAAAAATATGTACGTTCGTTTTGCCGCTACTCTGCATTGTGAACCACACACATGGTTCAAAATTATCTGGTATTACCAACGGACTGCCGGGATTCAATAAATTTACAACAGGCTTTGTTAGTGCTGTTTGGGCAATCACCAATCCGGTGAATCCTGCAGTGGATGAGATTAAGAAGTTTCTTTTTGAGGTATCTATTGGTTCCATATTTCCTCCTAAACTTCGGTAATGTCAGCGTTTTCTACCACTGAACGAATCGCTTTATTAACCCTTGGATAAGTCATACATCGACAGAGATTGCCACGCATTGCAGACTCTATTTCTTCATCTGTCGGATTTGGGTTGGTGCGTAGAAAAGACACAGCTTGCATGATCTGACCTGATTGACAGTAGCCACATTGAGGGACTTGGTGTTCTATCCATGCCTGTTGCACTGGGTGATCGATCCCGGCGCTGAGGCCTTCTATGGTTGTAATGAAAGCACCGTCGACATCATCTACTCTAACTTGACAAGATCTTACCGCTTCGCCGTTCACGTGCACTGTGCAGGCTCCGCAATGACCGCCACCACAACCGAATTTTGTCCCGGTTAATTGTAGATTTTCTCTTAGCACCCAGAGTAATGGAGTATCTGGTTCTGCATCTACCAGATAGCTCTTATCATTCACAATAAGTTTTGCCATGGTCACACCTAAACCATTTAGAAGACAAGAGAGTAACTCTAAAATTGACACATGAAAAGCAGGCTATTTGGTAAATAATAGGGAGGTGGTGGTGCGCGTTCTCATTTTGTAAAGAACGAGCACGAATCGCGGTTCTATTATTGAAGATCCTATGGTATTAAAGTTCTCATTAGGGGGGTTCTTGATGCTTAAAGAATATACAGTGTTAGATTTCACGGATGACCGAGGAGAAATTGGTCCGATGTTGCTGGGAGATTTGGGTGCAGACGTAATCCGAGTTGAATTGCCAAGCGGCTCAACGACAAGACAAAGCCAACCTCGATTTCAAGATTCGCCAGAAGGACTGAAAAGTCTCCAATACATCGCGTTTAATCGCAACAAGCGATCTATTGTTCTGGATCCATCGTCTGACAATGATCTGCAAACCTTGAGGGAGCTCATTAATCGAGCGGATTTCATTTTTGAATCGTCGCCCTCGAAAATGTTGTCAGCCTATCAGATTGATTATTCAGCGGCTAAAGAGCTGAATGAACGCATTATTTTTGTCCGTATTTCGCCCTTTGGTGATGATGGTCCCTATGCCGAGTTTCTTGGTAATGATCTTGTCGTGGCTGCAATGGGTGGGCCGGTCGCGTTGCAAGGTGATCCTGGCCGTGAACCGATACGATTAAGTGTTCCTCAGGTCTGGCGTCATGCTGGCGTTGAGGCAGCTGCTGGCGCAATGGCTGCACATGCCAGGATGCTGAAATCCGGAGAAGGCCAATTTGTAGACGTCTCTGCCCAGTGCGTCATGACTTGGACGATGCTCAATGCGATGGACGCTTACGCTATTCAAGGCTTCGACTTTCAACGATTGGGGGCTCAAGTCAACAATGGCATGGTCATTACCGATATCATGCATCCAACCAAAGACGGGTATATCGTGGCCGTTCCTTTATCTGGAGTCATACTGGGTTGTATGGACTGGATGATTGAGGACGGGGTTGTGGATGAGTCCTATCGAGATATCGATTGGGAAGCCTACGATGTTAATGCGCCTTTTCCTGGTGAAGGCCCTATGGAACTAGAAGAAGGAACGGCAATCCTCCGAAAGTTCTTTGCCCTTCATGACAAAAACGAATTGTTTGAGTTCGGTCTTAAGAGTGGTGTAACTCTTGCCCCAGTGAATGATTTAGAGGAGCTGTTGTCTTTGCGGCATCTCCTGGAGCGGGATTATTGGAGAGATTTAAACGTTAACAATGGCCCGTCAGTTAAGGCGCCAGGACTTTGGGCTAAACCTTCAAATTCTAGTTTGTCTGTTCGGCGCGATGCTCCTGAGCTTGATGAGCATGGGGCAGAGATAAGAGCAGCACTTAAAGAACCGTTAACGCCTAAGAATTACCCGGAAATTGTTGGTCCAGAAGCTTTGCCTTTTGAGGGCATACAGGTAGCAGATTTTGCGTGGGTCGGTGTTGGGCCTATTTCTGCAAAATACCTTGCTGACCATGGGGCCAATGTGATTCGCGTTGAGTCTGAAAAACGACCCGATGTGTTGAGGATTGGTGGACCGCATAAAGATGGTCAACCAGGGTTGAATCGTTCTCAGTTCTTTGGCGACTTCAATACGTCCAAAAAAAGCTTGGGCTTGGATCTAAAAAATCCCGAGGCTATCGAGATAGCTAGAGAGTTGATCAGTAAGTCAGATGTCATGATTGAGAGCTTCGCACCCGGTGCGATTGAGCGGATGGGACTGAGCTACAAAGAAGTTAGCAAGCTCAATCCAAGACTAATTATGATTAGCACATGTTTGATGGGCCAGACTGGGCCAGCTTGTAGCCTGGCAGGCTACGGCTATCATGCATCGGCCATCGCCGGTTTTAATGATGTTACTGGTTTTCCGGATTTAGGCCCTTATCTCCCTTGGGTCGCCTACACAGATACAATAGCCCCAAGGTTCATTTCTATTTTATTGGCTTCAGCGCTCGACAATCTGCGAAGAACAGGGGAGGGGGTCTATATTGATGTTGCCCAGATTGAAACGGCATTGCATTTCCTAGCGCCCGAAATACTCGATTTTCAGTCGAATGGTTATATGGCCACTCGGATGGCCAATCGCTCTCGTTTTTGCGCGCCTCAAGGGATTTATTCCTGTGCTGGCGATGACAACTGGATTGCCATTGGTATAGAAACCGACGAAGAATTCGTCAAACTTTGTAAGGTATTAGGTCGGTCTGATTGGATTGAAGACGAGGGTTTGCAGAGTAACGAAGGTCGACTAAAACAACACGACAAAATTGACGGGACAATCTCAGAATGGACGAAGACGATGCAAGCTCCGGAAATCATGAGTTTACTGCAGACCTCTGGTATCCCGGCTGGCGTTGTCCAAAAAAGCAGTGACCTGCTAAAAGATCCTCAATACGGCTATCGCGATTTCTATCGTTACATGAAGCACCCTGAAATGGGCACTATTCCTTACGCTGGCCATCAGTATCAGATGAGCGATTATAACAATGGACCTCGATCAGCGGCGCCTATTTTGGGAGAGCATAGCTTCGAGATTTTAGGGGAACTGCTTGGGATGAGTGACGAAGCAATCGCAGAATCTTATGCCAAGGAAATAGTAGGTTAGTAGTATTGCCCTAATAACTATAACGTTAATGCTCAGGTTTCTTGTTATTATGGTTGATGGGTAAATGTGTTGCAGAATCTCGTGAGTTTATCCACAATGTTGATTGTTATGGATACTTTGTTTTGTGAGCGGATATGACTGACGTTGTTAATTATGGATCGCCGTTGGACCGGCCTAATGACAGTAGATCGATAAAAGCATTTTCTTCAGATCGACCAGGTCTTACAAAAGAAACCTCTGAAAGTATCGATTTTTTCAAGACGACGAGCGGTGAAGGGGTTGAAGTGATTTTGAGTAAAGCCCAGACCGAAGGAGCTGATCTCACCTACGAGAATCTTAAGCCTAAATCTTAGCTGAAAGCTGTGCGTTCTGGGCTTTGTTTCTACTATTTTGTTAGTTTTTCCATATCATGTATAATTTCTCGAGCTAATGGGAGAGAGGTAAACTATGGCAGGCGAAGTAACGGCAACTGGTGCTCCGACTCAAGCGACGAAAACGCGATCGGCTGAATTAGAGCAGAATCAAGCAGCTAGGCAGGCGGCTCAGCCTTCACGTAATGAAGGCGTTGAAGTACGCATCAGTCGAGAGGCTGCTCAACCAACTGAAGCCCCTGATCTCACTTATGAAAATCTACGACCTCGTGGTGGTGAGGCTCCGGAAGCTCAAGCGAGTGTTGAGGCGGAACAACAGGCACAAGCAGAAAGGGCTGTCTTGGAAGAGGCGAGCGCTCGCGAAGCTGCGGCACGAGAAGCAGCCAGCGATTCTCGACAAGCTGGGCTATAAGCAGTAAGGCTCTGTAGATCATATAGACGAATTAATCTACTGTGGCTGCGCCGAGGTTATTCTGAATCCAAGGGGCGATATTGGTCCTATCAATGCATAGATCGCGGCACGTTTCACAGCGCTCGTCCCTAAGTTCCTTCAACGCAAACCTGAAGGCTGAGTTAGCACAAAAAACCTTTTAAAGGTTTAATCTAAACAAGGTGCTTGTTCTAGCCCTTTGTTTTGTTGAAAAGACTTTGCATCTTTATCCTCTCAAAATGGATTCCACTACTTCCTTCGCATGGGTGTTTTGCAGGAAATGGCCGGCATCTGCAATTGGGTGAAAAGCAGCATTCATCCGCTTTGACCATTTTTCCCCCCACTCTTCCGTAAAGACATCGTCTGCGATCCCCCAAACAAAATCGATCTTTTTATCCCAAGCTAAAAGGTTGTGATAGTGCATCTCTTGCGCGGCTGCGTTGCCGTTGTCATAACTGTCTAAGGGGATAGAAAGCGGGAATCGTCGATACCCGTTGTAGGCTTCGTCCGGCAGTCCCTTAAGAGGAGCAAAATAACCGTCATACATTCTTTTCGCTTCGGCCGACATCTCTGGTTCGATCCCGTTGACCAAACCTTCAATGAATTGGTCTCTTGGTAAAAGGCCGGCGCTCATCTACAACAACAGCGCAACATTAGGTTTTTCACGGACAAATAATCCTTCTTCGTGCCAGTTGGCATTCCAGCGTCGAATGCCTTCCGAGTATTCATATCCTTTGTGGTGCAACCAGGTGTTCATAATGATTAACCTGGAAAAGCGATCTGGCATTGTGGCTGCTTGAGCTAATCCGGTCGGACCGCCCCAATCCTGGCAGACCAACGTGATGTCGTGGAGGTCCAGAGAGGTGATTAGCGTTGTCAGAACCTCTGTATGCCTGGCGATCGTGTACCAATGAATATCTGTTGGTTTATCAGATCTTCCAAACCCTAGATGGTCTGGTGCGATGCAGCGATAACCAGCCTCGGTCAACGGGTCAATGAAGTCTCTGTATAAGTAGCTCCACGTGGGCATCCCATGTAAGAGCAGCATTACAGGACCATCACTGGGACCCTCATCGATGTAATGCATCCTCAAGTCTTGCCATTGGTGATAGTTCGGCGCATAGGAAAAATCTTTGAGGTCGTCAAAATTTTGGTCGGGTGTCCTTATAAAATCAGTCATGGGGGTCCATTGTCTTTATTAGACTAAGAAACTAAACGATTGCTGATCAAAAACATAGAGCGGTTTTGTATTAGGTCGAGGTTCACTTAAACTATGTTCAAAGTTATTAATTCAGTTGCAGGGAACATGTATGTTAGAAGAAAACGTTGCCAGCCAGGTTATTGATCACGCAGTCTCATTGGGAGCGGATTTTGTGGACTTGTTTGTTGAACGAAATCAAGTTGGCTCAGTGAGCACGCTCAGCGAAAAGGTCCAGTCGGTGGAGTCTGGTATAGATTTTGGGATCGGGGTTAGACTGGTCTTTGGCACGAAAGTCCTTTACGGGTATACCAATAAGACCGAGCCGGAAGAATTAAAGAGAATTGCCAACGAGTTGGCTGCGAAAGATCTAAGAGATCCAACTGTCTCGGTTAAAGCCTTTGATTTTATGGAGATAATTGACGGACATAGAACGGAAATACCACTTTCGAAAGACTCTGCTTTCGATGAAAAAATCGCCTACCTGCTACGAGCTGATCAGGTCGCGAAGCAGGCGAGCAATCAGATATCTCAAACGCGAGGATTTTGCAATCAGCGTGAGCAAATTGTGGAGATTTTTAATAGTGAGGGACTACACACGTCGGATCAACGAAATTATACTCGCGCCGGAATCAGCGCGATAGCTGTGGAAGGCAATGAGCAATCCACTGGGTCCTGGAATGACGGTGGCCTGACCGGTTGGGAAATTTCTTCAGATATTGATCCTGAAATCACTGGAAATGAAGCGGCTAGGCAGGCGCTGGTCAACTTAGGCGCTAAGCCGTGTCCCTCTGGAAGAATGCCCGTTGTAATCGGTCCGGGATTTGGAGGAGTGATATTCCATGAAGCGTGCGGGCATTTATTAGAGACTACTTCGGTAGCCAAAAAGGCCTCAGTTTTTCACGATAAAATGGGCGAAAGAATCGCATCATCGGTTGTCAGTGCGGTAGATGATGGGACACTCACTAAGGAGTGGGGTTCCATCAATATTGATGATGAAGGGACGAAAACCCAAAAAACTCAACTTATCAAAGATGGCGTACTGACCAGTTTTATGACGGACCGCATTGGTGCACAACAAACAGGATTCGATCGAACCGGCTCCGCTAGGCGAGAGTCTTATCGCTATGCGCCGGCATCGAGAATGCGTAATACGTTCATAGAACCGGGAACATCGAACGTCGATGACATGATCGCGTCTGTGGATCGCGGGATCTACGCCTCGCATATGGGCGGGGGCTCCGTACAACCCGGGACCGGGGAATTTAATTTTGCGGTTACTGAAGGTTATTTCATTGAAAAGGGCAAGGTGAAATACCCAGTCAAGGCAGCAACGTTAATCAGCACCGGGCCTGCTGTGCTCAAGGAGATTTCGATGATCGGAGACGATTTTTCTCTGGCTTGCGGGATCTGTGGTTCAGTTTCAGGTGGAGTACCGACAACCGTTGGCCAGGCCAGTCT
>CAZYHH010000130.1:3010-8869 GCA_964647295.1 uncultured Pseudomonadales bacterium | reverse complement strand
TGGTCTCAGGTTGAACGGGGGAATCACCGCGAGCAGTTCCTCGCCCAGCAACCGAAACGGGGCAGGATGTTTTTCAGTGACAATGCCTTCAGTAATGCCCCTGGTTGGTTCTCTTAGGGTTCTGACCCAAATGGCCATCAGTATGCCGGGAATGCCGACTGCCATAAATGCGGCTTGCCAGCCTTTTAAGCCGAAAGGCGCATTGACCGGGTAGGTTGTGGCCCACCAATCTAGTATGTAACCGCCAAGGAAAATCCCGATGCCTGCGCCGATATAAACTCCTGCTGCATAGATAGCGATGACTGTGGCTCTCATGTGAGGAGGGTAATAGTCTCCCAGCATGGAATAGGCTGAAGGCGAAGCGCTTGCTTCGCCAATTCCTACACCTATGCGACAAGCCGCAAGAACGCTGAAAGACCTGGCGAGTCCCGAAGCGGCGGTCATCAAGCTCCAAAACCCGAGTCCTATCGAGATCAGACTTCGTCGTGTCCAGACATCTGCGAACCGCGCGAGAGGAATACCAAAAACCGCGTAGAATACGGCGAAGACTGTGCCATACAAAAACCCCATTTCTGCATCCGTGATACCGAGATCTGCTTTTATGTCCTGTGCAAGAATCGAAAGGATGTTGCGATCGATAAAGTTGAATATGTAGACGATCATTAGCACGATCAGAACATAGTGAGAGTACCATCCACCGCCCGATCCTTGGCCGTTTTTCGTTTTGTCGTTCACCATTTTCTCCACGTCTTTCGCCTTTCACATTTACCTTACCACGAACAGTTGTAAGGAGTTGTTGCTAGCTGGAGTTTTCTCTGATGTTAGTAATCGCTTGATCCAGTTTGATAGATCCCAGCCTAGCGTATATTGTTTTCTGGCTTTTTTGTTTTTGTCGTGCGAGTAATTGTCACTGGGAGATGAGTAAAAGTGTTAATCCTGCGTAAGTTTGTGTTGGCGAGTTATAAAGGTTTCAAGAATTATTTCAATTTTCGAGGGCGTACGTCGAAAGAAGATTTTTGGTTCTTTGTGCTTTTTTTTGTTGTCGCTTATCTGTTGGTTTGGTCGATTGATCATTTTTTCTTTTTGCCCGTAGTAAATTTGAAAGAGTTACCTTTTGGTTCTTTGCTGCCCGGTGGCTATGTAGATCAAGAAGTTGGAATGATGGTGCTGGCTTATCGACCGCTCATGGCGATACCGACAATGTCAGCGACCGTGAGACGGTTAAGAGACACGGGTCGGAGTGGGTGGTGGTCCCTCCTATGGGTTTTCCCTGTGCCTGTCCTGGGATGGTTTTGGTTGATTCCTTGGCTGGCCAGTAAGTCCTTGGACTTTCCGGAACTCCCGAAAGAATAAACTGGCCGATTTGCAAGTTTGCCTTGGTTAAGCGTTCAATCCTGAAGTTGAATCGCCTAAAGAAATGAGCTAAAGAGCTCTTGCATCCAGAATAACCTCTCCCGAGACCAGATCCATTGTCCCGATCGCGATGATCTTTTGCCCGTCCGATAACTCATCCAGGGAGTGAATTTCTACGATACGACCGATACGCTTCCACACACCTTGCAATGATCCGCTGGTCATGTTGCCGTCTCCGTCGATCGCTCGAACCTGCCCGCTGAAATCACCTGAATCCTTTGAACCGTTGGTACTTCTAAAATTATAGGTTAAGTAGGTTTTGCCGTAGTCACCGGCTTTCCCTTCACACGTAATGGTTGAACCGCTTTCGGTGCTGATCATCGAAGTAATCTCGAATGTCGCGGTAAAATCGGGCTTGTTTTTGATTTCAAGTGCGTGAGTCATAGTCCATGATAAGAGCAACGTAATTATTGCTAGAGCTCGTTTAAGTTTTTTCATATTACGGTTCCTTTATTATTTCAGTGGTTCGGCGTTATAACGATAAAGCATTTTGATAAACGATTCCGCTTCTTGGAAAGGTTTTAGCTAGTGTGACAAAATTGAGACTGTATTGAGGAGAGGATTTCGACATGGAACAGGTAGAGACTTCTGGAACAGATTCGCAGGTTGCGCCCTTCGTCCCAAAACTGGAGTTGACGTCAGGTCAGCCTTCACCGATCGCTGATAATGGCGGGTTGTCGTATATGTCGTTCGATAGAGATGGCGACGCTGGTACGGCAGCGGCAACGGAGGCGGCTTTAGCACAAATTGCTACTGGGGAAGGGCGTGCGATCACGGATATGTTAGAGCAAGCGCCTCCCGGTCCTATAGAGACAAAGTGGGGAGTTGGATTTAGACGCTACTCTGAATGCCTTGAATATATTCGCGCTAATAATATCGAGGCTCCGGAGGGTGGTCTTGCGATACCACTGCCATACACCATCCACGAACAACCGTCTTATTCGATTGTTTCGTCTAATGCTTTGTGGACCGATCCCGACCGCAAGGAAGATGCCAAGGCGCTTAGGCAGGATGAGATAGATACCGCGAAGCGGAGGCTCTTCTTTCCTCAAGTAATGAGAGATGCACGTCGCATCGGAGAGTATTATCCAGGGTTATCTCCCTACAGTTCTGAATGTATGGACAAGCTAGGCGTCTCTTTGGGCCATTGCGAGTCTCAATGCGAAAACTTTTACGATGCGTCAGAGGTCGAGCGCGTTTTTTATCCTGAGATGGAAAGGCTTTTGTTGGAAGTTTTTCCTGAGGCAACCGATGCGTTGGTCTACAACCATGATGTGTTCGACCGAGATTACGAAGGAGATCGTACCGAGGATCAGGCAAATAAGAATCCCGGTGTGAATGCCAACTACGCCAACCTGGTTCATAACGATTTAAATGACAACAGCGGCCGTGTGAGGTGTCGAGAGCTCCTGACTAAGAATCTTCGGAATTTCGGAAGGGAACAGAATTATAGTGAAGCGGAAGCGGACGAAAAGATGTCCCGACGTTTTATGTCGATTAATCTCGCGAAGCCCATGGAGACTGTCGAACAGAATCCGTTTGTACTTTGTGCGTGGCCTTCTTTTGCCGACCAACCCTATATCAATAATTATCGAGTGTACGATGATCGAGTCGGAGAAACGACGCGTTTCACTTATCGACCTGAGCACGAGTGGTACTGGCTCCCCAATCAGACCTCAACGGAAGTATCGATGCTCAAGTGTTATGATTCAGTGCTGGATGGATCTGTTTCTCGATGGTCTTTTCACACTGCGTGCATCGATCCTACCGCGTCAGAGGATGCAAGATGTCGGAAAAATGTTGTTGTTCGTTCTTATGTGTTTTTTTGATTCGCCAGTTAATGGAAAAATCCCTGTGGGTGAATAGCGCTCAGGGATTTTTTTTTGGAATTTGTAGACAGGAGTAAGCGATGGAGATGCAGGGGAAAGTGGTCATTGTGACCGGTGCTGGATCAGGAATAGGTAGATCCTTGGCACAGCGTATTGCGCATCATGGTGCGGAGGCGGTGATCTGTACCGACATGAATGAAGAAAACGCTAGTGAAACGGCGGCGTCGATCGGCGAAAAAGGCGTTTCGGTTGTCCTGGACGTTAGTGATGAAAAGGCTATCGAAGCTGTCGTGCAAGATGTTGAAAATCGATATGGTCGGGTAGACCTGTTTGTTTCAAATGCCGGTTATGGTCAGGCTGGAGGGCTGGATCTGCCGACAGCCGACTGGGAAAAAATGATGAACGTGCATACCTGGTCTCATCTCGCTGCAGCAAGAGCCGTGTTACCAGGTATGCTCGAGCGAGGCAGTGGCTATTTGTTGAGCACCGCGTCGGCTGCAGGCTTGTTGACCCAGATGGATTCGGGTCCCTATGCCGTATCCAAACATGCTGCCGTGGCGCTGGCAGAATGGCTTGCCATCAGTTATGCGGAAAAAGGGATCGGCGTGTCGGTGCTTTGTCCTCAGGCGGTCCGGACTAATATCGGCGGTGAGGCCGCACGTAATCGAGACCCCAACCAGCCTTCCCAGGCCGGTGGAGATGGTGTTCTTGAGCCCGACTTAGTTGCCGATGCTTGCATCGAAACCATGCGCGATGGCCGGTTCTTGGTGCTTCCTCATCCTGAGGTGGAAACGTATTTTCAGCGAAAGGCCAATGATTATGATCGTTGGCTACATGGGATGCGACGGTTTCGAGAGAGGTTATTAGGTAGCTGATCGCGGTGCTTTGGTTTTGACGCCGCAAAAAAAGATCAAGACGGTATCATCATACGCCGCCTTGGCCCCAATCTTTAGGGTCTACCACAAATCGTATTTCTGTATTTCTGCGCGCCCCACCACCATGTGGTGTACCTCATCAGGTCCGTCAGCAAATCGAAGATGTCGCAGATCAGTGTACATAGAAGCGAGCGGTGTCCACTGAGAAATACCGGTTGCCCCGTGCATTTGAATGGCCTGATCAATAATCAGGCAAACCTTTTCCGGGACCATCGCCTTGACCGCGCTGACATACACTCGGGCTTCTTTGTTTCCAAGTACGTCCATGGCTTTAGCGGCTTGTAAAACCGCCAGCTTCATCGCATTGATTTCGATTCTAGCTCTAGAGATGACCTCAAGGTTTTTGCCCAGTTTGGCGATCGGCTTGCCAAAAGCGACGCGAGTCGCTGACCGCTTGACCATCAGCTCTAGCGCTTTCTCGGCCTTGCCTATCGAACGCATACAGTGGTGGATTCGACCAGGACCAAGACGTACCTGGGAAATCTCGAAGCCTCTTCCTTCTCCTAATAAGATATTTTCCTTGGGCACTCTCACATCATTAAATTTGATGTGCATGTGTCCTCGTGGGGCGTGATCCTGACCAAAAACCTGCATACCCTCGAGTATTTCTACTCCTTTGGTGTCTGTGGGCACGAGTATTTGTGACTGCTGTCGGCTCGGTGCGGCATCTGGGCTTGTTTTGACCATGGTGATCATGATTTTGCATCTGGGGTCACCTGCTCCTGAAATGTAGTATTTTTCGCCATTGATAACCCATTCATCGCCATCTAACACGGCGCTGGTGCTAATGTTTTTGGCGTCGGATGAGGGGAGGGCCGGTTCAGTCATCGCGTAGGCCGAGCGTATTTCTCCATTGAGTAATGGCTTCAGCCATTCTTCTTTTTGTTCTGGCGTGCCGACACGTTCCAAGACTTCCATGTTTCCTGTATCGGGCGCGCTGCAGTTTAAGGACTCAGAGGCTAACGCGTATTTACCCAGTTCAGCCGCAATGTAGGCGTAGTCAAGATTGGTTAGCCCTTCACCGGTATCTGAATCTGGGAGGAAAAAATTCCACAGCCCCGATTCTTTGGCTTTATTTTTTGCGCCTTCTAACAACTCGAGCTGACGCGGATGCCAAGACCAGCGATCTTCTTTCTCATGGTGCAGTGCTTCAAATTCTTCAGTGATTGGTTCTACGTTCTTTTCAATATGCTTTTGAACTGCAGCCATGAGAGGTTGAGACTCTTCTGACATTGACAATTCGTATAGGTCACTTTCCTGAGCTGACATGCTTCCCCCTTTTATTCGTACTTATTGCTTTTGCGACGAGACGTCTTCTAATTGGTCATATCTAATTAAGCGGTCTATCCGATTGATTAGAAGATTTAGAATTAGACACGTATCTTAGTTTTTATTGTCTATAGATTAAGCTCTTGAAAGACATCAGTCTAGAACCGCCTCTTGGTAGGATTTTCCAATATTTTGCAAAGACATATTTTTCAATGTTTTTTGCTATTCAGTGACGATACGAAAGACTGGTAATAATCCTCCGTCTGGAAGAGCCTCAAAGTCTATTTCGACAGGATCACCGGCTCTCACTTCTTCGGGTTTAGTTCCGATTAGATTAGTGAATAAGCGAAGCCCTTCTTCAATGTCCACTTGAGCCACCACGATCGGAAGCCGGCCTTCGTGTCTGGGATGAG
>CAZYHH010000130.1:0-2910 GCA_964647295.1 uncultured Pseudomonadales bacterium | reverse complement strand
TCAATGTCCACTTGAGCCACCACGATCGGAAGCCGGCCTTCGTGTCTGGGATGAGAAACGCGTTGCAGTCGACCATGCGAGTAGACGATTCCTTTCCCCATGGTGTCTCGCCATTCGATGGAGTTAGATCCGCAGGCACTGCAAATTCTGATTACTGGGTAGTTCCAAGTTTTACAATCTGAGCAGACTTGTAATCTAAGTTTTCCGACGCTAATCCCATCAAAAAATGGTTTTGAAGCCTCACTTGGTTCGGGTATCCATTTTGATTCCGTCATCTGACCAACTCCTAGGCGGCTTCTGGGGATAATAATAAAGTTGAGTGGTAATTTAGGATTCCGCCGTTTCCGGTAACAAGTATCAAGTCGTTGACGACTTGACGCTCTCCGCCTTGACCTCGGGATTGTATGACTCCTTCGGTAAGCGGCGTCATGCCCCACATGTAGAACGAAGAGAGTTCTCCGCCACCTGTGTTGGTTGGCAGTTCGCCACCGGGACCAAGTCTCCCGTCTTCAACATATGGACCACCCTCACCTTTGGCACAGAAACCGTAATCTTCCAGTGTGACTAAGACTGTGTAGGTGTAGCAATCGTATAACTGACACTGGGTGATGTCTGTGAGTTTTGCATCGGCCATCGACAGAGCTCTGTTTCCAGAACGAGATGCAGGGCTTTTTAATGCCGAGTCTCGATCGGTACGCCCTGTATCGTGGGAGTGTGCCTGTGCGAAACCTCGTATATAGGCAGGCGGTTGGGCGAGGTCCTTTGCTCTTTCGGCGCTGGTGACGATAACAGCAACCGCGCCATTTGATACCAGGCAGCAATCTAACACATGAAAAGGCTCGACCACCCAGGGCGAGCTCAGATAATCTTCCATGCTCAAGGGCTCACGTTTGGTCGCTCTTTCATTAAGGCCAGCCCACTGGCGCTGTGAAATTGCAATGGTCCCTAGTTGTTCTTGAGTGGTCCCGTAGGTGTCCATGTGTCTTTGGGCAGCGAGCGCATACATACCATTGGCTCCAGCGATTCCGTACATTGAGTAAAGACTCGTAAGCGCGTCTTGCTGGCGAGTCCTGGTGTAAGAAGCACCCGCACTTTTTCCTTCGCTTAATGGGTTGTCCGCAAACACACACGCTACGTAGTCTGCCATACCATTTGCGATAGCCATCGATGCGTATTGAACCATTTGTCCAGCACTTGATCCGTATCCCTGAATAAATGTGAGGAGATTCAGCTCTTGTAAGCCCAGGTTGCTGTGTAAAGTTAACCCAACACTGTTGGTTAATCCTGCGTTGATTAACAAACCATCGAGTTCCGTTTTGGCTAGCCCGGCATCTTTAAGAGCAAGAAATACCGCTTCTGTCGCTAAATCTGTAGCGCTTCGATAGACGCGCCCCATCTCGGTTATTCCTAAACCGCAGATCGCTGTCCGATTCTTCATTGGGTGTGACATCTTATCTCCTTTTGAACGACGCTCTTTTTGCTCAGTTTTGTTATTGTAACTCGAAAAGATAATCGCATCTTTGGAGGAATAAATGAGCTTACCAAGAGAGATTTCGTTAAACGACGAAGAAGTTGATCAAATAATGGCAAATCAATGGAATTTGCGTATTGCAACACTTGGACCGGGAACGAGAGTTAACTTGACGCCGATGTGGTTTGGCTGGGTTAACGGAAAAATCTATATTTCAGCGCGAGGACAGAAGGTGGTTAATCTGCGGCGCCATCCAGATTGCACTGTATTGGTTGATCGAAACGAAAAATTTCCCGAGTTGCAGGGCATCATGATGGAGTGTCGCGCCAGCGTACTAGAGGATAAACAAATGGAAGATCATGATCCTGATTTTAGACAGGCTCGAGAGCATATGGGAATCAAATACAACGGGGGGCATGGTCAGCCCGTTTCGGATAACCCTAAACCGATGGGCGCTACGGCTGGTGGTAATAATCGACGATGGCTTGTTCTCACGCCCTCTAAGATCATCACTTGGGACAACTACAAATTGGATCGTCTAGGAAAATCTTAGTCGAGTTGTTAGGACTCGCTTGTGGAAAATCTGTTCACAGGTATCAGAGGATTGTGTTTTTTGTTTTTCTCGGTTGCCGCAAGTGCCGTTGCCGAAGAAGAATCCTGGATGCAGGGGGAAGTCGATCCGGAGCAACACCCCTCAGTACGATCGGAAGTCTATAGCGCTAACTGCGCGGTGTGTCATGGTGATCGACTAGAGGGTACGACACAGGGCCCAGCGCTTTTTGGTAATGACTTTGTCCACGGAGAATCGGTGGCTGATATCGTGCAAAGCATCCAGCAAGGGTTTCCGACGAATAATATGCCTGCCTGGGCTCCGGTGCTTTCAGATGAAGAAATTAAGCAACTCGCGATGTATCTCAGTGAAATCCGCTCAGATATGACCTATGACACCTTCAACTATGATTCTCTTTTCGTAATTCCTGAAGATCCAATCGTTACCGAGGAAGCGTCGATTGTCCTGGAAACAATCGTTTCCGGATTAGACCCATTGCCTTTCTCAATCGAGCCGCTGCCAGACGGTCAGATTTTGCTGACTGAGAGAAAGCGAGGAATTAGTCTTATCTCCTCTGAAGGTGTGCAATCCGACTACATTATTGGTGCGCCTAGAGCTTACGGCTCGTCTGGTATGTTTCGATCAGTCAAACAGGAGTACGGTCACGGGTGGATGATGGACATAAATATTCATCCAGAGTACGAAGACAATGGCTGGGTTTACATTCAATACGGTGACCGCTGTGAAGGGTGTAATCAAATTAGTTTAAAGAGTAAAAGTGCCGTCTCGATGAACCGACTGATCCGGGGTCGCCTGAAAGAAGGTAAGTGGATAGACGAAGAGGTTATTTGGGAAGCAGACAAAGCGCACTACGGGCCAGTGCCCGATC
>CAZYHH010000129.1:0-8915 GCA_964647295.1 uncultured Pseudomonadales bacterium | reverse complement strand
GCCCATGCGACCCGGATGGAAGCGGTACTTCATACGGGACGTACGCACCAGATACGGGTGCATTCTAAATCGTGCGGTAACCCGATTGTAGGGGATAGGAAGTATGGTAGGAAAGATGGGGGTTGCTCGCGGTTATGTTTGCATGCGACACGACTCTCTTTTGTGATGAATGATCTCAAGTACAAATTTGAAGCACCCTTAGGTGAAGATCTTGAGACTATCTGGCGACAAATTGATTTGGGTGCTCAATTGGAGTAAAGCCTGATTCAATCAGAAGTGTCGTCAAACAAATAAGCGGTAGGCCAACGAGCGCGGTAGGATCATCAGATTTAATGTATTCAAATAAAGAAATGCCGAGCGCTTCTGACTTGAAACTTCCCGCACAATCAATGGGTTGGTCGATTTCTACGTAGCGTTCAATTTGGGCTTTACTCAGTTTTCGAAATCGCACGCGTGAGCGAGTGCATTTTGATTTTGACTTAAGACCTTTTGAGAAAAGTGCGATTGAAGTGAAAAAATGAGCTTCTTTGTTCTGTAAAAACGAAAGTTGCTTGATGGCCTCATTTGTAGATCCGGGTTTGCCAAAAATTTGGCCTTTGCTGGTAGCGACCTGATCAGCGCCAATCACAAGCGCTTCAGGGTTTTTGGCAGCGATACTGGCGGCTTTTTCACTGGCAAGTCTCAAACTTAGAAATTCTGGACTCTCACTAGGCCTAGGTGTCTCGTCGATGGACGGATCACGGCTTGAAAATGGGATACCCAAAGTTTGTAGTGATTTAATCTTGTACTTGGAACTTGAAGCTAGTATCAGATTGGAAGACTTGGTTTTCATGGTTTTGTATCTAAATTAGAGGATTGTACCTTGTTAAGCGGGCTAATGATCTTTACTTGGATTCGCCACTTGCCTATTATCGCGGCAAAGTTTCTGTCAGGTAGAGCAAATGGAGCTTCGCTATAGTCAATTAGCGAAATCAAACGCGAAAATCACCAGGTTAGTCGCTGGATGTAGGATGACGAGGTTGTCGCCTCTTTGTCTGGGACTGGGCGATTTCGAGGTGCGGTTATCGTTCGAACTGACCCAAGAAGCGGAAACTCGTGTGATAGGCGAGGTTTCTGGAACTCTGAGTATGGCGTGTTTACGTTGTACTGATCCTGTCAATAGCTTGGTGTCTGCGCCGATTGATTTGATTGTTTTTGAAACTGAGGAAGAAGTAGAGGGTTGGGTCTCCGGTGGCAAAAGCGTTGTTGAAGAAAGTGTTGTAGTTAGTGGTCCTGTGCTTGAAGTCTTGGATTTAGTAGAAGATGAGTTGATTTTGCATTTACCTCGCGTGATTTGTCTGAATTGTAAGTCTGATAACGAGGAAAATTACGTGTATAGTGCGGGCCCAGAACCTGAGAAAGCTCACCCTTTTTCAAAGTTGTCCGACTGGGGTTCGCAGTAGCTGATCATGACTTTTGCCTAGGAGAGAAAAATGGCGGTTCAAAAAAGTAAAGTAACCAGGTCACGGAGAGGCCAGAGACGGTCTCACGATAAACTCGCAAAGCCTACAATTTCGATTGACGAGACGACGGGTGAGACACACCTGCGTCATCATGTATCTGCTGATGGCTTTTATCGGGGACGACAGGTAGTTCGAGGGACTGAATAGCTAATCGCGTAGATCAAGTAAACCAAATAAATGGCGATTGCAGCAGTATTTCCAGGTCAAGGCTCTCAGAAAGTAGGGATGCTCCAAGGGGTATCGGAGAATTATCCGATAATCGAAGAAACCTATGTTGAAGCATCTGAAACTTTAGGTTTTGATTTGTGGTCTTTGGTTCAAGAGGGCCCAGGCGAAGAATTAACCAAGACGCAAAATACCCAGCCTGCTCTGTTGGCTGCTAGTGTTGGTTTGTGGCGAATTTGGCAACATAAAAAAAACGTGCTTCCCAATTATATGGCTGGGCATTCATTGGGTGAATATTCGGCCTTAGTCTGCGCGGGTGTGCTTGAATTTAAAGATGCGATTCTGTTGGTTCGCAAAAGAGGGGAGCTAATGAATGCCGCAGTTCCCAAGGGTGAAGGAGCGATGGCAGCGGTGATGGGTCTCGAGGATCAGCAGGTAGCAGAGTGTTGCCATCAGGTAGACGGTGAGGTGAGCGTGGCAAATTACAATGCTCCCGGTCAGGTGGTGATAGCTGGAGAAAATGAGGCGGTAGATCGAGCCATTGAGATAGCTAAAGAGCTGGGCGCTAAGCGGGCAATAAAGCTCGATGTTAGCGGTCCTTTCCATTCTCGGCTTATGCTGAGCGCTCGCGATGAATTTGCAGATTACATACATAAGATTGATTTCTGCACGCCGTGCATTCCGGTAATCCAAAATGTTAACGCAGATATTTCGAGCGATGTGGAGAAAATCAAATCTAATTTGATTGAGCAGCTTTCGGCACCCGTTTTGTGGACTGATACCATGAACAAGTTAATTGAGCTAGGAGTAGGAAGAATTGTCGAGTGTGGTCCCGGAGCCGTTTTGAGGGGGCTTGGCAAGAGGGTGTCTCGGGACTTAAGTTTTGACGGATTGGAGAATGTGGCTGATATGGAAGCCTTCCTAAGCAATTAATTTATCGAGATTCGAGAGCGAAATGGAAGAAAAAAGTATCCTGATAACTGGGGCTAGTCGCGGGCTTGGTTTTGAAATGGCATTACGTCTTTCTAAACTAGGTTACCAAGTGATTGGTACTGCCACTAGTGTTAATGGTGTTGCCAAGATAGCTGACGCTTTGCCTTCTTCTTGTATCGCATTGCAAATGAAAATAGATGAAGATGATTCAGTCTCTAGCGCTTATTCACAAATTCAAGAATCGGGCGAATTACCGTGTATATTGATCAATAACGCAGGTATTACGGCCGATAATCTGATCATGAGGATGTCTCAGGAAGAGTGGTCTTCGGTAGTAAATACGAATGTGAATGGGTTGTATCGAGTGACTAAGCCGCTTGTTAAAGGGATGATGAAAGCGCGTTGGGGTAGAGTCGTTAACATCAGCTCCGTAGTGGCTCGAATGGGTAGCCCAGGACAAGCCAATTACGTGGCTAGCAAGGCGGCGATTGAGGGTTTTACTCGATCATTGGCTTTGGAATTGGCTTCGAGAAATATTACTGTTAATGCGATTGCACCAGGATTCATAGAGACGGATATGACATCAGAGCTTACTCAAGATCAATCGCAAGCTATTTTGGATCGAGTTCCATTGGGTAGGATGGGCAAACCGGGAGAAGTAGCGGCAGCGGTCGAGTTTCTGATTTCTGATGCAGCTGCCTATATCACTGGACAAACCTTGCAAGTTAATGGAGGCTTGTATAACGGGTAGTGCGGACGGTTGTGAAAAAGATGAAAAGTCAACTTGAATTGGTCATCTCGCGACTATATTATGCGCTCCGCGCTTGTACCCAGAAAACAAATTGGGAGGTATCTTTAGCATGAGTGATGTTGAAGACAGAATTAAAAAACTGATATGCGAACAACTTGGAGTGAAGGAAGAAGAGGTCTCTAATGATGCTTCCTTTGTAGAAGATTTAGGAGCAGATTCGCTTGATACTGTTGAGCTCGTAATGGCTTTGGAAGAAGAATTTGAAACCGAAATTCCCGATGAAGAAGCTGAAAAAATCACAACAGTGAAAGAGGCAGTCGATTATATCGTTTCTCACCAATAGCGTAGCTTATCGGTTCCTCGATATTTTAGGAAATTTTCTGAAGGACAACCCTTAACTAGCTCGATTGTTATTGAGATCCAATTTAATAGCGTAGGCTTTTCGCAAATACTTATTCAATCATGATCATGTTCAAGATAGGTTGGTTGAAATGGTTGTGGATTACTTTACGATGAAAATGAAATTCATATTGGTGTATTTATGAGTAGGCGAGTGGTGGTAACGGGATTGGGTATGGTCACTCCTATTGGGAATGATGTGGGATCCTCCTGGCAAGCTGCTAAAGATGGTACCAGCGGTGTAGGCCTGAATGAGTACTTTGACACTGAAGAGTATTCTGTGAAGATTTGTGCGGCGGTCAAAAATCTCGATATAACGGATTTTATTTCGCCAAAAGAGGCGCGTCGGATGGACGGGTGCATTCAATTTGGAATCGCCGCAGGTGTACAAGCTGTTGAAGATGCTCAATTGAGTGAGCATGTCCCCGCGAGGATTGGTATTGCTGTTGGCTCAGGAATCGGCGGGATTAGGCTGATACAGGAAACCCACTCTGTTCTTCTTAATGGCGGCCCTAGGAAAGTTTCTCCATTTTTTATTCCTGGTACTGTTGCGAACATGGTGTCTGGAAATCTATCGATTAGATATGGATTTAAAGGACCGAATATTGCGATTGTTACCGCATGTACAACGGGCACCCATAATATTGGATTTGGTGCGCGTATGATTCAACAGGGAGATGCTGATGTCATGGTGGTTGGTGGTGCGGAGCATGCTACGTCACCGATAACAGTAGCTGGTTTCCAAAATATGAAAGCGTTATCGCTTAGGAATGAAGA
The DNA here is from genome assembly GCA_964647295.1 of uncultured Pseudomonadales bacterium. GTDB lineage: Bacteria > Pseudomonadota > Gammaproteobacteria > Pseudomonadales > Azotimanducaceae > UBA4421. Next base: position 4,388 of record CAZYHH010000129.1, on the reverse strand, counting down.
ACCAGAAAAGGCAAGTAGACCATGGGACAAGGATAGAGATGGCTTTGTAATTGGTGATGGTGCTGGAGTCCTGGTTCTGGAAGAATATGAAGCTGCTAAAAACCGAGGGGCCAATATCTACGCAGAGTTAATAGGTTTTGGTATGAGTAGTGACGCATTCCATATAACAGGACCTTCAGAGGATGGCGAAGGTGCCATCTCTAGCATGAAAAACGCCTTGCTTGATGCCGATATTAGTCCTGAAGAAGTGCAATATCTGAACGCTCACGGGACGTCAACGCCTTTGGGTGATGTTGCAGAAACGATGGCGATTAAAAAAGTATTTGGCCAAAAAACTAGTATGTTGGTAAGCAGCACCAAATCGATGATAGGGCATCTTTTGGGAGCCGCTGGTTCGGTTGAGGCTATATTTAGTATTAAGGCTATTAATGACCAAATTGCGCCTCCAACGATCAATCTTGATTCACCGGATGATGCGTGTGATCTGGATTATGTAGCTCACAAAGCTAGGCCCACCAAGATAGAGGTATCAGCGAGTAACTCTTTCGGGTTTGGTGGCACTAACGGTACGCTGATATTTCGAGCTATTTGATACCAGATTCTAATTCTTGGACGGAACTTTTGGTTTAAATCAATGCGAAAAGTGTTCGCCTTATTGATTATGGGTATTATTGTCATAGTTTTGACGGCGTTTTTTGCCTTTATCCGTTGGTCAGAAGAGCCTATTTCGTTATCGCAAAAGACCATTTTCGTGCTCAAGCATGGTCAAGTGTTTTCAGAAATATCCTTACAACTAATAAAGCATAGAGTCGATATCGATCCACTGTTGTTTCATTTGCTTGCAAAATATAAGGACGTCGATGAAAGTTTGAGAGCTGGAACTTATGAACTTCCGTTGAGGGTATCCCCCTCTAAGCTCCTTAAAATGTTTAGCGAAGGGAAGGTGAAACTATATGAATTCAGGATTAATGAAGGATGGAGCTTCCAACAATTAGCTAGACATCTTCGTGAAGACAAGGAAATTGTCTACACATTGAATGGGATTTCAGAAAAAACAATCATAGAGAGATTGGATATAGAATATTCATATATTGAAGGGGTGTTTTTTCCGGACACTTATTTCTTTGAATCTGGAACAGATGATCTTGAAATCCTGTCAAGAGCATCAGAGACGATGAAACAAAGAGTATCTGCTATATGGAGAGATGTTAGTCAGGATAGATATAAGCTTGAGTCGCCATCCGATATGTTGATTTTGGCGTCATTGATCGAAAAAGAGACTGGTAGAGACGAGGATCGATTCCTGATCAGTCAGGTTTTTCAGGAAAGGCTGCGTAGAAAAATGCGATTACAGACTGACCCATCGGTTATTTTTGCATTGGGAGACGATTTTGATGGGAATTTGACTCGCAAAAACCTTAGGATTGATTCATCCTATAATACTTATCGTAAAAGAGGATTACCGCCAACGCCTATTTCTTATCCATCCGAGGCCTCACTTTTAGCCGCTGCAAATCCAGCTAATAGCGAGTATCTTTACTTCGTTGCGCGTGGCGACGGTTCTAGTCAGTTTTCGAAAACACTATCTGAGCATAATACTGCAGTGCGCAAATACCAATTAAAACGATAAAGAGATTGAAGGCATGAAAGGACGTTTTATTACCTTGGAGGGAGTGGAAGGTTCGGGTAAAACGACGAACCTGGAGTTTCTGTGTGAGATTTTGGATCAAAAGGAAGTCCCCTATATTAGAACTCGCGAACCAGGTGGTACGGACTTGGCAGAGGCGATAAGAGAAGTGATGTTGTCAGTCTGGAAAGAAGATGTCAGCGGTCTGACGGAGGTGCTGTTAGTGTTTGCGGCGAGAGAACAACACATTATAAATGTGATTAAGCCTAACTTGGACCGGGGTACTTGGGTAGTCTCAGATAGGTTTACAGATGCGACCTATGCGTATCAGGGTGAGGCGAGAGGTGTCGATTGGTCCATAATCGGGAAACTTGAGTACTGGGTTCAAAAAGGCTTGCAGCCTGATCTTACATTTTTTCTGGATCTGCCCGCAGAAGAATCAGAAACTCGGATTTCTAACAGGACAAAAGATCGAATGGAGTCAGAAAACCGGGCTTTCTTTGAGAAAGTCCGAGGAGGCTACATCAAGCGAGCTCAGGGCAATAGCAGGTATCGAGTCCTTGACGCATCTCGTAGTTTGGCGGAGGTGAGTGCAGACTTGAAGGCTCAACTTTCGACGTTCATTGACGAGGTGAACATTTGATGGAAACAGCGTTTAGAGATGAGATTTATCCATGGAATCAATCGCTGTTAGATAAACTTGATGACTTAAGAGTTCGGGGTGTCCTTCCGCACGCGATAGCATTAAGTAGTAAGGAGGGATGGGGTGGAGCACAGCTACTGAATGTGGTTTGCAATCTATTGGTGGGATTTGAAGCAAGCTCAGAAACAAGCAATCGAGCCAGCGGCAATCTTGCGTGGATAGCTCCAGAAGGTGCTGTTATAAAGATTGATAAAGTCCGAAGTGTCATTGAATTTGCCTATAAAACCAGCCGTACAGACAACTACAAAGTAATAGCAATTTCCCAAGGTCACCTTCTGAATGTTAACGCTGCAAATGCGCTACTGAAGATTGTTGAAGAACCTCCAGTCGGCACTATTGTCGTTTTAGAGACCAACAAGTGGGCTAGTCTGCCGGCAACACTTAGGAGTCGGTTTCATCGGTTTACACCAGATTTGTTAATTAGCCAAGCAAAAAGTTGGCTCTCCCAATCAGGCATTGAACTCTCCAATCAACAGTTCGCGGAAATCGGTTATGCTCCTTTGCGAGCTCAGAATCGTGAGTCCATTGGCTTTAGCGAATATTTTGACCTGATTGGTGAAAAGAAAGTCGGTGAGGTCGTGGATCAGGTATTGGCCCTGGACAGTGTAGGCTGGTTGGGCAGCTGGTATCGGTTTATTCTTGGACGTTTAGCACTAAAAAGTGACCTGTTAGAGCAGGCTGATTTACAAAAAGTATTCGATTTTTGCGACGAATTAATTTTTTCCAGGAAGGAGATCGAATATTCTAATTCGGCCAACAAGCGTTTGTTGATAGAGCGTCTGCTCATCATTTGGCGCGGTCTGAATATTGATGCGCTAAGCAAACCTGTTTGAGGTTGTTTCATGTATGTTGATTCACATTGTCATCTCAATTATCTGGATAATCCTGAAGAGAAAATCTCGGCAGCTATGGATGCTGGGGTTGAAACGATACTATGTGTTGGGGTTGAGAAGGGGCGAATCGACGAAGTGGTTCAACTGGCTAGCGGCTATGCCGGAGTCTGGTGTAGTGTAGGAGAGCACCCCGATGGCACGACTGGTTCTCCCGACTGGATTGAGTCTTATCTACAGGACTCTAATGTGGTCGCCGTTGGAGAGACGGGGCTCGACTATTTCCATGACGATAATCCACAACTTAGAGAACGACAAATTTCTGGTTTTGATTGTCAGTTACATTTGGCAAACCGATACAAATTACCGGTCGTCGTCCATACTAGATCGGCGGAGCAAGACACGATCGATTTGATAAAAAATCATGTTGATGTAAAGGGAGTATTACACTGTTTTACGGAATCTTGGGATATGGCAAAGCGCGCTCTGGACTTGGGGTTTTATATTTCGATATCAGGAATTGTTACCTTTAAGAATGCAGATCAAGTTAAACAAGTGACCAAGTATGTTCCAGATGACCGACTATTGATCGAGACCGATGCACCTTGGTTGGCGCCGGTGCCAAAAAGGGGCAAGCCAAATGAGCCCGCTTATGTAGTGCATACCGCGTCTTACGTTGCATCTCTTCGAGGCCAAGAAGTTGAATCAATCGCGCAGAAAACCAGAGAAAATTTCCACCGTCTTTTTTGGAAAACCGATCAAAGGGTCCGATGAAAAAAATCTAGGATCATTCTAAACCGATGTTTGGATACGTGTTTTTCTTGCATTGAGTGCTTGGAGCCTGGGTAGACCATTAGCTCGAATTGTTTATCGAGTCTTTGAAGTTCGTCGATGATCATCGTGCTGTGGGTGAATAGTACGTTATCATCCGCCATCCCATGCATGAGGAGAAGTTGACCGTCTAACTTGGGCAGATGCGTCAGTACATTGCCCTCTAGATAGCCTGTTTCGTTGTCTTCAGGCTGGCCCATGTACCTCTCTGTGTAATGGGTGTCGTAGAGCCGCCAGTCACAGACAGGCGCGACAGCCACTCCTGATTTGAAGTAAGAAGCCGCCTGGGTCAAACACATTAGGCTCATATATCCACCGTAGCTGTGTCCAAACACTCCGAGCCGGTTCTTTGCCGCCCAGCTAAATCCATCCAACACCTTCAGCCCAAGTTTTTGGT
>CAZYHH010000128.1:0-8935 GCA_964647295.1 uncultured Pseudomonadales bacterium | reverse complement strand
TTTCAGGTCGTCCTGGGTGTCGTTATCTTTGAGAAGAACGTGCCGAATGTCTCGCGTAATCATCAAGGAGGTTGAATTGATTCCCGAGTCGATCGTCGATTGTAGTGCTGCGATGATAGCGACGAACATGAGGCCCGAGATGCCGGCGGGCAGTACATTTTTGATGATCCAGGGCAGTGCCATGTCGGGGTAGTCAATGTTGGCTTTCATGACTAGAGCCAATATTCCCGGAAAGACGATTAACAATGGCACCAATGTCTTGGCAATGGCGGCAAACATCATTGACGCGCTCGCGTCCCACTGTGATTTTGCGCCGAGCGTTCTTTGTAGTATTGCCTGGCTCCCGATCCAGTAGGCCGGTGACAGGACAAACCCGAGCCCTAAAATCACGCCCGGCCAGGGATATCCTTCGTGGTCTGCCGGCAAATACGCTTGCAGATGGGTTGGGTGTTCACGCGTTAATTCGTTAGCGAAGTTCTCTAGACCATCGAAGTTGTCGATGCCCAGATAGACAATGATCAAGCCGCAGAGGAACATGATGCAGACCTGTAACGAGTCTGTGATCGCAACCGCGGCCAAACCACCCGATACGCTGTAGAAGCCAACTACCGTTCCCGAGACTAAAATGCCGAGCCAGATAGGCCAGCCAATGTAGGTCTCTAACGTTAAGGCCAGCGCCCACATACCCACCCCAATGGCAAACACCGCGACGATGCAGGCGATCAGCGCAGCTACCAATCGCACCGGCTGGCTGTAGCGTTTGCCCAGATACTCAGGGATCGAGTAGACCTCGGCTTTCCAATAGAGCGGGATGAAGACAAGCGAGCAGATTATCATCGCGGGAATCGCGCCGATCCACTCAAAATTAGCCTGGGCGATGCCTATGCTGTAGGCATTTCCCGATGCGCCGATGTAGCTGTTAGTGCCGATATTAGTGCCGATGATTGACAGGCCGATAACCCACCAGGTCAACGACCTGCCCGCCAAGAAATAATCTCGAGAGTCTTTGACCCGACGACTTAAGTGGAAGCCCATCCCCACGACCAGGACCAAATATCCGATGATGATGAACAGATCTAACGGGTGCATGGCATGAGTATCCTTTCTGGTGTAGCGATAGCTCCCGATAAGTGCTTATTCATAGGTATATGATGTCGCATCAAATAACTTCGGCCATCTCTAGAGAGGAAGCTCTTTCATGTCGGTTGATCCGCTTGAGGAAGGTCAACAGGATTAGCAGGTTGATCATGCCCATGATTGAGGCGAACGAGAAAGACCAAAAATAATCTCCGTTCAGATCAAAAAAGTAGCCACCCACGAAGCCGCCCAATCCCATCCCGGACCATCCGAAGAATGAGGTGATACTCATGGCACGGGCAGCGAAACGAGCGGACACCATCATGCGGGTACACACCAAAATACAGGACATGACCCCTGAATAACTAAAACCAAAGAAAGCAGCCAGCGCATAGAGCGCGATCGTGTCAGAAAGATATGGAAACCAAAACACAGATACGGTCTGGCCAAGCGACATTAACAAGTAGGCCGGCAGCGCGCCGATGATATCGCACAGCTTTCCGCCCAAAATGCGGCCGGCCACACCACAAAACATCAGTACCATCAGGACGCTGGTAGCAAATTCGAGTGAGAATTGAGCGTCCGTCAGAAGAGGGACCAGATGGACGATTGGGACCGCCATGCACAGACAACAGAATATGATTGCACAGCTGATCCACGTGATGACCTCTCTTTCAGACAGTGAGGTGGTCCTGGTATTTTCTGCATCCATGTCGTTGATTTCGCTTCGTAGTGGCGATTCTCGGATTAGCAAGGCGACAGGGACGCCGACAATCAGGTAAATCAGAGCGACGATTTGGTAAGCGCTTTGCCATCCTTGTGTTTCCACTACCAAACCGCAAATAAAAGGCATGACCCCCTGACCAAATGCACCGCCGGCAGCGGTGATACCGAGTGCCAGACCAGGCTTGTTGCGAAACCAAAAAGCGACGTTGGCAAATAATGGAGCTGATATCATGGCATTGCCGAGGGCCCCAAACAAAAAATACAGGCTATAAAAATGCAACACGCTAGCTTGCTCGCTGAGCAGGAATAACACACAGGGCATGACTAAAGCGGCAACGAGCCCAAACCACCGCGTACCAAACTTATCGGCGACGATTCCCCAGAAAATGCCAAAGACCGCGGACGACATAGAGATCACGGTATAGCCAAGAGACGTCTCTCCTCGTGACCAGCCAAATTCTAGCGAGAGAGGCTTCAGGAAGACTGATACCGAGGCCAGCGCGCCGAAGGAGAGCGTGCTCAACATGAAGACGCAGAACACCATGACCCAGGCATATGTTGGGTCTGGCTCGGATACTATTTTTGGATTCGGCGAACTGTTCATTTATTTGCTTTCTACCACCGATCCTAACACTTCTGCTGCTTGGTTGAGCGTTGCGTAAACGCGTTCTTTCACGTAGAGATCGTTGTAAAAACTATGGGTAAAGAGTTAATCGGCTTAGGAGCTAATTGGCTTTTGTGGGATGATATTGCAAGTGGCTCAGCGGGGTTGAGCCAGATAGAGAACCGCTTATTTGTTGGAAGAAGGAAGAAGAGGGACGAATGTCTCAAGAAAAGAGCTCTGCCGTAAATGCCAAGAAAATCGTTTCAGAGATGAGCCTGGAAGAGAAGGTTGCCTTTTGTTCAGGTAAGAACTTTTGGTATTTGAAATCGTTGGCTCGTTTGGATTTGCCGTCGATCATGGTCACTGACGGACCCCATGGGCTTAGAAAACAGGATAGCCAGGCCGATCACGTGGGTCTAAATGCGAGTGTCCCAGCGACCTGTTTTCCGACGGCCTCGGCTTTGGCGTGTAGCTGGAATGTCGATTTGATGCACGAAATCGGAGTCGCACTAGGCAAAGAGTGTGTGAAGGAGAATGTCTCGGTTCTGCTGGGTCCAGCTATGAATATCAAGCGCCACCCCCTTTGTGGACGCAATTTTGAGTACTTCTCTGAAGATCCCGTGCTCACAGGCGAAATGGCGGCTCGCCTGATTGAAGGGGTTCAGTCTCAGGGTGTGGGAACAAGTGTTAAGCACTACGCGGTCAACAATCAGGAACGTGGCCGCATGTTTGTTGATGCGATCGTAGATGAAAGGTCCCTGCGTGAGATTTACCTGAAAGGATTTGAGATCGCCGTGAAAAAATCTCAGCCCTGGACTGTTATGTCGTCGTATAACCGAGTCAACGGTGTCTACTGCAGTGAAGACGATTTTCTGTTGAATCAGATACTCAGGGAAGAATGGGGGTTCGAAGGGCTAGTGGTAACTGATTGGGGAGCCACCAATGACCGGGTTAAATCAGTTTCGGCGGGCCTTGACCTAGAGATGCCTGCCAGCGGTGGCGTTAACGACAGGCTGGTCTTGGCTGCAATAAAATCTGGAGCGTTACCCGAAACCGATCTTGACCAGATTATCCAGAGAAATGTCGAATTAATATTGAAAGGTTCTGGGGTCCGTGGTCGCGATGTAGAGCTAAACAAAACGCTTCATCATGGACTGGCCAAGCGAGCGGCCGGCGAAAGTATGGTGTTGCTGAAAAATGAAGGTCGGCAGTTACCGTGGAAGGTCTCATCAAAGATCGCCGTGATCGGTGCGTTTGCGAAACACCCGCGGTATCAGGGCGCAGGGAGTTCGCAGGTCACCCCGACTAGTCTGGATAACGCTTGCGACTGGATCACATCGGCGTTAGGAGACAACGGTTCGATCGCTTATGCCGCCGGTTATGATCCTCTTCAAAGTGATCTCGACCAGGGTCTGTTAGAGGAAGCCGTGAAGGTGGCCGCGTCAGCGACTGCCGTAGTGCTCTTTGTGGGCTTGCCCGCTATTGATGAGTCGGAAGGGTTTGATCGACAGCATCTTGATATTCCCAGGCAGCAGGAATTGTTGATCAACGCTGTGTGCAAAGAAAATCCCAATTCCGTAGTGGTGTTGTCGAACGGCGGTCCCATCAGGATGCCTTGGGTAGAAGGGCCAAAGGCTATCGTTGAGGGTTACCTCGCGGGCCAGGCCGGTGGCGGATCGATCGCTGACATCCTCTTTGGCAAAACCAACCCGAGCGGTAAGCTGGCGGAAACTTTCGCTTTAAACCAGGAAGACATCGCATCGGATTCCTGGTTTTCCGGTTCCGGCAGACAAGTACAATATCGAGAAGGCATTTATGTTGGCTACCGTTACTTTGACTCAGCTGATAAGGCGGTCTTGTTCCCTTTTGGACACGGTCTGAGTTACACGGAATTCGAATACAGCAACTTGTTTCTGTCCTCCGCGCTGCTGTCGCGGGAAGACTCACTGGAAGTGAATTTAGAAGTTCAAAACATAGGAGATGTGTTCGGAGCCGAGACCGTTCAGGTGTACGTGAGCGCGCTGGACTCCGAGATTTATCGCCCGCTGAGCGAATTGAAGGGCTTTGTTAAGGTTCACCTGGTCTCGCAGGAGCGACAGCGGGTCAAAGTATCGATCGACGTCAGTTCTTTGGCTGTCTATGACACCTACGCTAAGCGATGGGTCGTAGAGTCGGGATATTATCTGGTCCGAGTGGGCTCATCGAGCAGAGATATCCGACTTGAGAGGACTGTGCAAGTGCAATCGGATGATCTTATTTCGTCTGAATTTCTGGAAAGTTTGAGACCTCAACTGGAGGAGGGAAGACTATTAGTGAACGACGAGGTCTTCGCTTCTATGCTCGGGAAAAACGTGCCAGATACTGAATCGTCTCGCCCGTTTCATCTCAACTCATCCTTGAGCGAAGTCGGTCAGACGTTACTGGGAGGGCTGGTTAAAGGGCAGGTTGTTAAGGCATTCAAAAAGCAAATGGGCGCGACCTCGGCAGACCCTACTATTGAAAAGATGTTTGAAGAGATGGCGAACGACATGCCGTTAAGGTCTCTGGTCTTGTTTAGTCGAGGCAAGCTGGGTTTTAAGTCCGTGAGAGTCTTGCTGGCGCTTTTAAATAAGCGGTTTGTTGATGCTGTTAAGGAAGCACTGTCTTAGCAGCGACGGACGTGATTCAATCGCGAGGTCTAAGGATCCTGTTTTAGTATTTTCAAAGCTGCTCGGACAGCGCGTCGAATGCCAAGAAAGCCTCGGAGAACATTTCGTTGTTAACTGATTCTGGTTGGGACGAAAGTTTCACGATGACGGTCTGATTAGAAAGATTCATATGGATATATTGGCCGTGGATGCCCAGGCACATGAGCGTCTGGTTGCCCTGGGCTGAGCCCCAAAACTGGTTATGGTAATGGGCGCCAGGCCTCGTTAGCCCGTAGTCTGACTCGGCAAATAATCGCCGTACCTCACCGTTACCGGCCACTAAGTCGTCGATCCAGTCTTTGGAGATGATCTGTTCTCCATTCAACTGGCCGCTTTGAACGATCATCTGACCAAAGCGAGCGAGATCTCGGGCGCACGCGTTCATCCCCGCGCCGAGATACGGTAGGCCCGCACTGTCGACAACGATAACCGCGTCTTGCTCTGGTTTGAGTCGTTGCCAGATCTTTTCTTCCAATAAATGTTGGACCTTCTGACCGGTTGCTCTTTCGATCACCATGGTTAGGACGTTGGTAAAGACGGTTCGATAGTGAAACTTTGCGCCATCTTCTTGTTCGGTTTCTTTTAGTGAAAGCGCATAGTTGAAAAGCGTGTCCTGTGAATTTTCGTTGACCAAAGCCGGCCGCCATCCCACCACTGCCGTTTCGACCCAAAAGTCGGCGTTTGGGTCGGCGTAGTCTTCTTGATATTTAACCGCGCCGCTCATGTCGAGCGCGTGCTGGAGAGTTGTATTACAAAAAGCAGAATTTTCGAACTCCGGAATATAGCTGCTGATCAATTCGTAGGGCTGAAATAATCCCTCTTCCGACAAAATACCCACGAGTATGCCTAGGAATGACTTCGATACCGAGTTTAGCAGGTGGAAACTGTCGGCCGACATCTGATTAAAATAAGTTTCCGTTTGGATGATACCGTCTTTCATTACTAGGAATGCATCGGTATACGAATCCTCGAGCAAATTCTGGACAGTCACTTCTTGTCCTAGGCTGTTGAGATAGGTCACTTGAGACAGATCTTTAAGGTCGCGTGGTTGGTGAGTAAACGGCGCTGTTCCTCGTCTTAGGCGGGCAGTCGGGAAAAGCGACTGAACGTGCTGAAAACTTTTACGGTTGAAGGGTGGATATCCCCAATTTTTTCGATTGAATTCTTCGGATGCCACGACCTATCTCCTGAGTTCTTTATTCGCGCTGAATCAATTGTGTAGAACGACTGTATAAGGGTTGGAGTAAAAAGTCAGTGGGTTTGTGTTTGATTGATTAAAGTTATTGATGAGCGGGAGTGATAGTCTCGATGGTTGAAATTAGTTCAACGAATAGGGAGGGACAAGTGGGCCTTGAGAGTGATGCTGTTTATTGTGGTGAAGCTTTCGATGAGCTCGATATGCCTCGATCCCTCACCGAGTCTAGTGAATTTGAGGATTGTACTTTTTCTGGAGGACATTTCTCCGAGAGCCAGTTCGTTGGCTGTAAATTTGTGGATTGTCGTTTTGAAGGCGCAGACCTAAGTGTCGCAAGATTTAAAGACAGCCGTTTTACCGATGCAAAATTCAGTGATTGTAAGTTAACAGGAATCGATTGGACCGCCCTGAGCTGGAGCGCCGTAATACTAAGTGCTCCTTTCGTCTTTCAATCGTGTGATCTGTCTTATTCAACTTTTAGCGGATTGAAACTGATAGAACTGGTCGCTCAGGATTGCAAGATACGAGACGTGGATTTTACCGAATGCGATCTGACCGGGTCGGATTTTTATCGATCTGACCTGCTTGGTTCAAGGTTCTATCAGAGCATCATTGAAAAATGTAATTTCGAGGAGTCAGTGAATTACGTCATTAACCCTCTAGATAATTCAATTGCCGGGTCCAGGTTCAGCCATCCCGGAGTGATGAGTTTGCTTGAGCCTTTTAACATCAAAGTGGACGGTTTAGACTGGCGGGCATGAATAACCAAGAGAGACGCTCGATCAAACGGCTGGAATCAGCGATGCGAAAGCTCAGTGAGCATTATTTTTTCCAAATGAATGAGTCAGTGTGGAAGATCGTATGGTTTAGTCTGCTCCGCGGGTTGATGTTTGGCTTGGGTACCGTCTTGGGTGCCACCATTTTGGTTTATGTATTGGTATTGTTGCTATCGCAGATTGAGTTTATTCCGATTATCGGCGAATGGTCAGCAAAAATCATCGAGCAAATTCAAACATACAATTAGAAAGTAATTTGAGCCTGCTGCCTGTCTGGGTGGGAACATAGGAATCATTGATAGAGATTCTGAAGAGAAATCTAAAGGTAAGAAGATGGGTTATTGCACAGTTAACTAGTAGATAGAGGTGTCGATTGAAAGAGTTTAAGGGAAAGACAGCGGTGGTCACAGGGGCGGCCAGTGGTATCGGTTTTGGGCTGGCGGAGCGGTTTGCGCAGGAGCAGATGCAAGTCGTGTTGGCAGACGTTGAAGAGGAGGCGCTCGAAAAGGCAGTGGAAAAACTCGAGCAAGTTCAGCATCGGGTCACGGGTATCCGCGCAAATGTGTTGATAGAGGAATCGGTTGAAGAGCTTTACGCGAAGGCAAGGGAACAGTACGGCAACATTCACATACTTTGCAATAACGCGGGAATTGGGGCCAACTCTGGAGATAAGCCGATATGGGAAGTCGAAAAGTCGGACTGGGACTGGACCCTGGGGGTTAACTTCTATGGTGCGCTATACGGTATCCAGGCTTTCCTCCCGCACATGCACGAGCACGGTGAAGAGGGTCATGTCTTGACCACCGCATCTTTGGCCGGATTGATGGCGGGTATGGGAACTTACGGGGTGAGCAAGCACGCCGTAAGATCGTTGGCCGAAACACTAAACCAAGATCTTCGGATGAGAGGCTCGAAAATAACAGCCTCGGTGCTCTGCCCTGGCTTTGTGAATACCAACATCGCAAGCTCAGAGCGTAATCGACCAGCTTCAATGGCCCAATCGAGCAAACCACAGATCACAGAAGAAGCTGCTGCCGCTATGGCGGAGTTACTTAGGAATGGTAAAGAGCCAAGCGAAATTGCTGAGATCGTGATTAACGCGATTAGAGACAACGTTTTTTATATTTTGCCTCATCCAGCGTGGGATGATCATCTTCGCGATACCTTTGGTCGAATATTGTCTCGTGAGGAACTGCCGACGATGACCTCTCCTTCTTTCGTACAAAGAGAGGATGGCGAAAAGTACTAAAGAGAATGTTTTACAAAGACGTCACATTTTTTCAGTGAGCCCGGCATCCACTGCGATGATTTGAGCGGTCACATAATTAGCGGCGTCGGATGCTAAGAATAGTGCGGTAGCAGCAATGTCGATGGGTTGACCGACCCGTCCCAGCGGTATAAAGGAGCCCAGTTGCTCCCAGTTTTCTGGCTTGTCACCTACGTCGACAGCCAGCATGTCCGTTTGTACGGCGCCAGGCGCAATGCAATTCACCCGGACGTTGTGAGGAGCCATGTCCATGGCTAACCCCCGTGTGAGAAAGTTCATGCCAGCCTTGGCGATCCCATAGATTCTTGCTCCTTCAGAAGCTCGCTAGCTTGCGATGGATGAAATATTGATAATATTCCCGCTGCCCCTTTTGATCATGGTTTGGCCGACCGCGTGACAACAAAGGTAAACGCTCTTTAGATTGGTATCGATAATCTCATCCCATCTCTGCTCGTCGCTGTCTAACAAAGACGGTCCGCTGCCTCCGTTTGCTGCGTTATTCACGAGGATGTCGATGTCACTTAACTCATTATTCACTTGGGTGATCAACGCATCAACTTCGGTCTTTTGAGATACATCTGTTGGCACGGCGATCGCCTCTTG
>CAZYHH010000127.1:0-8957 GCA_964647295.1 uncultured Pseudomonadales bacterium | reverse complement strand
TCAGGCCTCATGTTCGTCGCCATCATCGCAGCACTGCAATCGACCATCGACTCAGGAATCAATTCAACTTCTTTGATGATTACCCGAGACATTCGGCACGTTCTTCTCAAAGATAACGACACCCAGGACGACCTGAAAATCGGACGCTATCTTACCCTTGCCATCTTAATAGGCGCTATGTGCATCGCGCCCACAATCGGCCAGCTCGGAGGTATATTTACCTTCATGCAAACCGTCTTGTCTTTGTTTCAAGGTCCGATGCTCGCGCTGCTACTCCAGGGCGCGCTCACTAGAAGAGCCACCCCTCAGGCAGGCCTATGGACGCTAATCAGTGGAGTACCCTTCGCCGCCATACTCCTCTTATTTGATGTAAATATGCTCTACGTTGCTTTCGTATCTTTTTGTTATTCAATGATATTTTTATGGCTTTTTAGTGGTCGAACACAACCATTAGAAAGCCATGACCTGGACCAACTCACGTATTTACCATGGAAGCGCTAAACATGGAATTGATTCAACACTTACCAGTCGCCTGGGCCAACTACCTATCGATGTTTTGCTTCATCTTTCTGACAATTTCAATTTGGTTGATCCCAAAGGAAGCCTTACAGCTCGACAGCCAACCCAGGTCAATTCTGTTTGATCTGCGCTGGTGGGCAACAACATTGATCATTCTGCAGCTCTTCATTTACTGGATATTTAATTAGCCTTCTAGCTAACGCAGCCTTACCTTAGCAACAAAGACCTACAAGTTGAGCTGGCTGCTCTAGTAATGTAGCCTGATACTGACTTCCAATGTATAGGCAACGCGATGTCTCAGGATAGCCCTCTTCTGCCAGGAAAATTAGGTAACCCAGCGCTCACGCTTGACAAGGATCCGAGACTGGACCCTCGCCTGATTCCATTAGTTAGTCCAGGCGAAGCGCTGGACGCAGCGTTAGAGGATTCCGCAACTGTCGACTTAAATTCATCCTACGAAGAGGCTCTAAAATATATCAGCACCCTTGAAGCTAACCTGGATCCATATTATGACTCTTTATTCGGTGCTCTATCGCCAGTAGACGGGGTAAGCCGCCGGACCCAGACCATCGTAGATGCGGAGGATCATGAAATCACACTCTACATTCACGAGCCCATGGAGCGAACGGAGCCACTGCCAGGGGTCATCCATACGCACGGCGGTGGTATGGTGATGTGCACAGCAACAGACCTACCTTATCAGCGCTGGCGAGACGAGTTAGCCGCGACGGGCCTTTGCGTGGTGGGTGTCGAATTTAGAAATGCAGCGGGTAAATTAGGTAATCACCCGTTTCCTGCCGGGCTCAACGATTGCGCCAGGGCAGCACAGTGGACTTACTTTAATCGAGGAGAGTTAGGAATATCCAGCATTGTCGTTTCCGGAGAGTCTGGCGGGGGGAACCTTTGTCTGGCTTTAGCGCTAAAAGCCAAACGCGAAGAGTGGATCGATGAGATTAGTGGGATCTACGCGTGTTGCCCTTACATCTCGGGGACCTACGATCCCGCACCAACTGAATTGACCTCGATCTTCGAGAATAGAGACTATCTTCTGGACGCGAGCGCCCAGGCCATGGTCAAGGCTTACGACCCGACAGGCGAACACACCAAAAACCCACTCGCTTGGCCTTATCAGGCAACGGTTAGTGAGCTGGAGGGATTACCCCCACATACTATTTCCGTTAACGAACTCGATCCTCTTCGAGATGAAGGGATTATTTATGCCAGAAAACTAGCTCAGGCTGGCGTTCAAACCATTAGCAGGACGGTAAACGGAACACCCCACGGTGGAGATACGGCTTACTTACCGCTAATACCCGAGATTTACTACGCGACGATCCGGGATATCAGTGGTTTCGCGCATTCCATCGCCAATAACTAATCGATCAGGTTTTCGATTCGTGAAAAAAAACGGAATCAATCAGATCGATCACCTTTGAAATCGACGGTGCTCGATTGTGATATTGATCGACCTCGTTACCCGAGCGATCAAAATACATAGTCATTTCTGAGTTTCCACTTTGATCCCAAACCGACCACTGCGGGTCCGAGACATCTGAATTGGGGTCGCCGCTTTTCATATAATTCGTAAAGTATTGGCGCATCGAGTCCGCCAAAGACCGGGCCTGCTCATCTGCCGCGTTGTAAAGGGTGCCGAAGAACAGCCCCAGCTCCCAGCCGTGGAAAGCGTTACGCTGATTAAAACCGTCAAAGCGATAGGCGTATGTGGTGTCGGGATTGTGTTTTGTTTGACGGGAAACCAACATCACCGTGGACGCATTAAAAGACATATCCGAGGCCAGCCGATTCCATACATGCTGCGGGCTACCTCGCTCTCCTGCACCGGAGCCCTCGGCCTCTGACAACCTGTATGACTCGACTAACCCCGCAGCCATTTCTTCCCCGCCGCCAACGGATTTTAATGGGCCGTACCCCATAAAAAACCAGGCTGCACGTTTTTCGACGTCCTCCCAGGTATTAACTTTTGCGCCATAGGTCAACGCTGCTGATATTTCAGGGTCCGCCTTATCCGCCCTAAACCCGTTCTCTTCTCTATTCGAGCCTACCATTAGGTCGATATGCGAAGCACTGCCTTGTGCAATCAAGTCTAACGGATGAGCCGGAAGGAGCTCCCCATCCACACAAGGCGAAAACCCGTGAGCCCTAGCCGAGCCGTCGCGCGCCTTCTGAATATAGTGAATACCCGTATCGCTCGCTGGCTCATAGTTTAGACGCAGGTGTTCAAGCCTCGGGCCTGACCATCCTGGCGTACTCATCGCGACTACGAAGTCCTGGTCCGGTGCCTCGTCAGCCAGTCCGCCTTGGGTCTGGAGTATTAAATTCGCCTCGGGTTCCTGAAAGTCATTCAACCTACTAGAGTCTAGCCCAAGGGAGCGAGCAAACTGTTCGGTCTTCATTTTTGCTGTGTTTTGGTCGTCAGTTGAATGAGCCACCGCGGACATCGCAATCGCTCTATGGAACAACTTATTCGCAATCGGAGAGGCGACCAGACACGCAGTTGCGCCGGCGCCCGCAGACTCCCCTGCTATGGTGACATTTCCCGGGTCTCCGTTGAATTGCGCGATATTTTGTTGCGTCCACTCGAGCGCTCTAACCGCATCCCATAAACCACAGTTCGCGTCACCCCCTTCACACCACATAAAACCCAGGGCTCCAAGACGGTAATTGATAGAGACAACCACCACGCCCTGCGCGGCGATCGCGGCACCATCGTAAATCGGCTCACTGCTACTGCCGACCGTAAACCCTCCGCCATGAATCCACAAAAAAACCGGGAACCTTTGTTGCGTAGAGCTCACGGGCGGCATCCAAACGTTTAAATGCAAGCAGTCTTCGGACAACCCTCCAGGATAAAGCTGACTCGCTGATAGCGTCACATCATGGTTTTGTAAGGAACACGCTCGAAATTCCGTACAGTCTAGAACTTCCTCCCAGCCTGGATGAGGCACTGAGCGCCGTAATCGCGATTCCCCCAAAGGTGGCTTAGCATAGGGTATCCCCTTGAAATTTCGCGAACCATCCAGGTTCAGATTACCGTAAATACTCCCTTGCTCTGTAATGACCTCAATCGTTTCAGCCATAGCTCTCTCCTTACACCTTGACCGTAACCGTTAATCAGTTTCCAATATACAGCCGACCTCATAAGGTCGCTATAGAATTTGTGTTTCAACGCACCCACCAACTCACTTTTTTATTACCTATGAAAGACAACACCAGCGCTTACCAACAACTCCACAATCACTTCGACAAGATAGGAGAACTAGAAAACATCGCCGAGATAGCCTACTGGGATGAGGCCACGATGATGCCTGAGGGGAGCGGAGAAACCCGCGGAAAGAGCCTAGCTACATTATCCGGGTTCATTCACGAATTGAAAACAGACCCAAAAATTGACGACTGGCTAAAGGAGAGTGAGGGAGACAATTCTCTTGATCTCTGGCAAAAGGCCAATGTCTTTGAAATCAGGCGCATCTTCGATGAGTGTTCAGTGATTCCCGTCGCTCTTGCTGAAGAATTGGAACAACGCTCTTTTAAATCAGAACAAGCTTGGAGAAACTATCGCGCTGATAATGACTGGGACGCTATGCTACCGCTTTTATCGAGCCTCATCGACCTAGTCCGCGAAAAGGCACAAGTTTTAGCTGATACTAAGGGCGGGGGCCCCTACGACGCTCTACTGGATCAATACGAACCGGGCATGACAGCCGAATCGATCGATCAAGAATTCGCCAAGCTCAAAAACTTTTTACCGGACTTTATTGAACAAGTGATCAAAATTCAGGATCAAAACAAACCTGAGCCTCTGACAGGGCCATTTGGAATAGACAAGCAAAGACAACTTGGCCTCCAGGTCATGAAGTCTATGGGATTCAATTTCGAAAAGGGCCGCTTAGATGTAAGCCACCACCCCTTTTGTGGCGGCACCCCAGATGACACTCGTATCACCACGCGCTACAACGAAGACAGTTTTGAGGAATCACTGATGGGCGTGATCCATGAGACCGGCCACGCGCTCTATGAGCAGGGCCTTCCTATCTCCTGGCGAAATCAACCTGTTGGGCTAGCCCGATCAATGGCCATGCATGAAAGCCAATCTTTATTGATGGAAATGCAGGCCTGTCGAAGCAAAGAGTTCCTTGAATTTCTCACACCTTCAATACAAGACACCTTTTCCTGCGATAATGCCAAGGACCTGTCTTGGAGCTCGGAAAACATTCAAAGGCTGTACCTGAAGGTAGAACGGGGGTTCATCCGTGTCGATGCTGACGAAGCAACCTATCCGATGCATATTATCCTCAGATTCGAAATGGAACGTGATTTGATAAACGGCGACATAGAGGTAAAGGATATTCCTGAACTTTGGGACGATAAGATGCTTGCTTACCTAGGCCTCACCACGAAAGGAAATTATCGAGATGGTTGCCTGCAAGACGTCCACTGGCCGAGCGGGCTCTTCGGATATTTTCCGAGTTACACAATAGGCGCCATGACCGCGGCCCAACTTTTTCGAACAGCAACCCAATCGCGGAGCGATATCCTCACCGCAATCGGCAAAGGCGACTTTTCCCCGATCGTTAGCTGGCTCAACAATCACGTTCACTCAAGAGGCTCCAGCGTCTCGTTCGATCAATTGTTGATTGACGCGACCGGAGAGCCCCTAAACTCGACTCACTTTATTGAACATCTCAAATCGCGGTACTTAAAAAAATAGCCTAGCCTGAATAAGTTACGGGAGCGCCATCTGGATCGACAACAGATACCCTTTCTGCGTATCGCGAGTAGCCCCTATAATCTCGAATCGCCTGATGCTGCGCACATCGGTTGTCCCACATTACCAACGTATTAGCGCTCCATTTAACGCGACACTGAATCCTTTGATTGGTGGCAACATAACGGTTGAGTCCTTCGAGAATCATCTGGCTCTCCCAAGCGGAGACGCCTTCAAGATGGGAGGTAAAACTTTCGTTAACAAACAATACCGGTTTACCGGTCTCAGGGTGACTGACGACGACCGGATGACTTGAAGAGGGATATTCTTGACCGACCCGAAGCTTGATACCGTACTGCCTCAAATCTTTTTCTCCATCGTGATAGGCTCTCCGATTCAACAAATACTGTTTTAAATCAGCCGACAACGAATCGTAGGCCGCGTACATATTCGCAAACAGCGTATCTCCACCGCCGTTTTCGGGAACCTTGCTCACATAAAGCAACGACGCCAGCGGCGGTATTGGCTCACAACTCACATCGGAGTGCCATGTCTCGCCGTTGGTCCACTCGGCGTCGGCCGGTGTATCGATAATGAACAGCTCTGGATCCGTCTTACTCATCCCATTTCTTTTCGAAGGATGTATATGCAAATCCCCAAAATAGCTCGCAAAGCGCTTGTGCTGTTCTCGGCTCAATTCCTGATCACGAAAAACCAAAACCAGTCGATCGAGGAAAAGAGACCGAAGCTCTGAGACCAATTCTTCATCGAGCGGCTTACTCAGATCGATCCCTCTTACTTCCGCACCGATCGCAGGACTAACCTCAAATATCTCTAGGGTCAAACTACTAGCCTCCTAAACAAACTGATACAAGGCAGCGGCATTCTCACACACAATTTTCTGCTTCGTTTCGAGCGATATTTGCTCAAACTCGCGGTCGATGAACTCGCGTGAATCAGGCCAGACACCATCCGGGTGGGGAAAATCGCTGCCCCACATGATATTTTCTTCGCCCAGAATATCAAGCAAACGCAGGCCGATCGGGTCGCTTTGATAGGTCGCGTAGCACTGCCTGCGCCAGTACTCAGAAGGTTTCATGGTCAAAGTTAAATCCTTGAACTGATCCTCCCATTCCAGGTCCATGTGATCGAGAATATAGGGAATCCAACCGATCCCACTCTCGCCTATGACCACCTTTAAATTTGGATGGGCCTCCAACACGCCACCATAGAGTAACTCCATGAGGATTTTTGACATCGCCAACTGAAAACCCGTGATGTGCACCGCGAAAGCCTGCCTTCGCTGCAAAGGCGCGAGGCTTTCAAAATCATAATCTACGCGAGGACCAATCGTGTGATAGTGAACCGGCAGTTTTGACTCCTCGGCCAACGCCCAAAGCGGCTCCCACGAAGGATCAAAAAGAGGCGCCATCTCGTGGTTATTGGCAACCTCGATGCCTTTGAGCACGCCGCGCGTTGCAACCCGTTCTATTTCGCTGATCGCGTCACTCACTGAGTGGCTGGGTATGCTAGCCAACCCAGCAAAACGGTGCTCGAAGCCTCCACAAAAATCGGCCAGCCAATCGTTATAGATACGAAGCATTTCTGTCGACGCCTCGTCATCATCCAGGCGACCAGAGGCCCCCAACACCCCATACAGCACCTCAGCTTGCACGCCGTCTAAATCCTGGTCCTTGACGCGCAAATCTGGTTCAGTCAGTCGCCGTATACCTTGCTCACCGTCACTGTAAAGACCTTGTTCCGCCATCCGATCTGAACGGTGAATTTCTCCGGGCACATAACGACGACCGGCGGAGCCCATGCCATTGACCAGCCCAAATTTTGCTCCTCCCCTTGAGGTCCAATATTTTCCGTCCGATTTTTCCTCGACAAAGGGCATGCGCTCTCGCATGGAAGAACTCGCTTGTGAGACAAACAGATCTTCAGGGAGCCAGGGCAGATCGATGTGACAATCTGCCGAAATTACGTGGTACTCCATTATCTTCCTCCTCTCCTAACCCGATAGAGAGTAACAGATCCAAAATTTTCCTGAACAACCGGAAAACTCGAAAATGAGAGTGTTTAGAAAGGTTGGTTCGAGCTCAAGGCGGTTACTAAATTCATCATCACCGCCGTACCACCGATCGAACTACCGATCATAATCGCCCGATCGCTCCACTGCATGCCGACGTAAACCCAACCCATCGCGCTCAACGCGTAAGCAACCTGACCGAGAACCGTAAACCCGGAAGACATCAGGAAGATCCCCAAAACGGACAACCCTGTGGCCACCCATTTGACATACCAGTCACTGGTCCCGATCGGTGTCGTCGACTTCAAATCATCGTTTTCAGCTTGGACCTCTTCTAGTTCGGCCATCAGCCTACGTTTTTCCGCTGCAAGCTCCATAGCCAGGCGTCCTGCCCGGCTCATTTGTTGACCACTCTGAGAATCTTTGAGCGTTTTATCGATGAATTCTGCTTCAATATCCACTTTTTCATTAACGGTTTGTTGGCTCATTTGCTACTCCTCTTCCTCCTATATTTATTGACCAGTCAAGCGTCGGTGATTTAAGAAAGCGCGCATCATCCTCTTTTAAATTGGGAAGTCAATCGAATTTTCCTTCGGTCATCAAAATATTGTTAAGCGTAAAAAATGCATCGAATTTAGCCTAAGAAAATCTAGACAAATCCGATAATTCGTCATCAAAACGGCAGATTATTTGATAGGGTATCGAGCAACATTATTTGATCGAATAGCGAAAATGACATGACAAACAAAATACTCTTCGGGTTAAATCGTTTCGATTTTAGATCGCCAAGTCACTTTGCTGCAGACGTGCTGCGACTGGAAAATGCTGGTTGGGACTTTGCGTTTATCCCTTGCTCTCCGTTGCTGATTAAAGATCCTTACTTGATGATGGCCGAAGCTTTGAGATGCACAACAACCATAAACCTAGGAACGCTCATCGAAAACCCTGTCATGCGAGACCCAGCAGTCATCGCCGGTTCAATCGGCACGCTCAATTCGATGTACCCTAAACGCGTCTTGCTGGGCATGGGGGTAGGCGATACCGCTGTCCGCTTAATGGGCAAGCGACCCGCAAGCGTTCAGGAATTGGAAAAGGCGACCACCGCGATCACCGCACTACTCGAAGGAAATAGTCTTGAGGTAGATGCGGCTCGCCCCGCCAAAATGCGTCATTCGACAGAGCCTTCCCACCGTCCTCCGGTCTGGATCGCAAGCCAAGGTCCAAAGACACTGCGGATGGCCGGGAGAGTGGCTGACGGCGTTTTCATTAGGGTGGGCACACACCTCAAAAATCTCGAGTACGCGATTGATCAGGTGCACCAGGGCGCAAAGGACGTTGGAAAACGACCGGATGACATCAAGATCGCCTGCATCTTCCATACGGTACTCGAAGATAATCCGGCGCGCGCGAAGGCGATTGCCCGCTCTACCGCTGCAGGGTACTTTGAGTACACGCCTTCGTTATTTGAGAACGCCGGCCTCGAGTGGAACGGACCCGCGATTGATGAACTGAGAAAACAAGTTTGGCCAGATTTCCATCATACCGCTGACCTCGAAGTAGCCGGAAACGTCGTTTCTTTTCTGGAGGACGAAACAGCCAATGCTTTTTCTCTAAACGGCGATGTAGACGAGATCCACGATCAACTCCTAGGTATTCTCGACGCAGACCTGCCAATTGATT
>CAZYHH010000126.1:0-8965 GCA_964647295.1 uncultured Pseudomonadales bacterium | reverse complement strand
TAGCACGCGCGGAGAACCTTATGAATAACTCGGGCAAATACCAAACCCAAAACCCAAAGCTGGTCGGCGAAAATACTACTCTCCGCGCCCGTCACACTGACCAGGATCGATGCCGCTTGATTTGATTGGAACATATTCCCAATGCCTAGACAGCCCACGACCATGCTTAGCGCGTAAAAAATCCCCAAACCCCTGCCCAGCCGAGGCCAACCGCGCAGAGCAAGACCTTTTTACAGATAGTACATGGGGCCACCCGACACAACCCCGCCCTCATAGCGACGGTACATCACGCCCAACGTGCACTCTGCTAATTTCGTGGACATGCCAAGCAATCCAGCAACGATCAGCCAGAAAGTTGCGCCGGGGCCTCCGATTGAGATGGCCACCGCGACTCCCGCAATATTGCCGATTCCCACAGTCCCGGAGACCGCCGTAGTCAGCGCCTGAAATTGACTGATCTGGCCTGGGTCATTCGGGTCTGCGAATTTTCCACGGAGGATATCAATCGCATGCTTGAAACCTCGGAAGTTGATAAATCTGAGATAAAAGGTGAAAAACAGCCCGCCTCCTATCAACCAAAGCACAATAAGCGGAATATCACTGCCAAATAAGTTGACCGAATAAAAAATGAATTCGCTTGCGATACTCGCCACTGGCTGCATCATCGAGTCAATTCGTTGATCAAAAGGTACCGATGTCAAAGTTTCCATAAAAATCCAAACCTGGGTGTTAGTTCAGCGAATCCAGGGGCCGAAGGGTGAGCTCTGGGATATCGCCGCAAATACTTAAAAAATTCCCCAATCACCCTATCAGAGCGCGTCAATGTCCCCGGCTGAAAACGAAGCGACTCCATGATATGAGTGTCTTCTCCGACGATACCCATCTCAGTGAGTATGCACTGATCGATAAACTCCTTGTCTTGGGAAGCATCTTCTGATCGTTCCGCCGCGACAACAAAGTAATTTCGGGTACTGCCCGGTTCAGGTAACCCCATAGGAACCATAAAACCAAACCACCGCCCTTCTAGCCAGGCACTTTGATAATACAAAGAGGTTCCGTAAATTCCGACGTCCCATTCAGCGCTGGTACCTGTATCGAAAAACCCTTCGAAACTGTAACGCATCGAAAAATCCGTCCACTGAACCTCTTCATATGGATCCTTACCTTCGAAAGAGATCCTGTGCAGGGTCTTGATATGTTGGATATCCGGGGTGTTCGCGCACTGAACCCAAGGGTCTACCGGCATCAGTTCGGGTAAAGCAAAAGACTTAAATATTAGCCTCTCGTCGTCGCAAGGGAAACCAGGCAACTCATATAAGGGTTCCAGCCCGTTGAAAGCCCAGACGATTCCCCACCGCTCGAGGGTAGGAAAAACAAACAAACACGCATCTTTAGGCGGTTTATCTCCGATAGCTGTACCCACACACTGTCCCTCACGATCAAAAGACCAATGGTGAAATCCACAGCGCAAAGTGCTTCCGATCACTTCTCCCGATTCCAAACTCGCCCCCAAATGTGGACAGTAAGCACTCGTGACATGCGCCAAACCGTCTTCATCACGCCAAACCACGACACGCCCATCCAAAAAATCGACTCCTAATACCTGACCCGCTAAAACTTCACTGTCCAGACAAATCGGAAACCAAGCCTGCGAAAACACACCATCATCACCTTCGCGAGGCAAATCCTGCCGAATCTGGCGCCCAGGTTGGCTGCCCCTCTCGTGCGTCACCGAGTCTTTGGCATTAGAGCGCAGCGGCTGGGCGGAGACCCACTCCCTGATTCCGTCGCCTAGTTGCTCCATAGCTGTCGTCGTCCGGACCCCGTCTTGATCTACCGATTTGTCTTCACTCATATCATCCCCCTAAACCCGGCAAAAAAGATTTAGCCTCTTTGTCCCAAAGCATGCGCTATAAGCCCACCATTCTCAATGCCTCCTAACCCCCCAAGCCTGGCGCACGAGTAGAACTCACAAACTCATGAACTGACCTTCAGACCTGAAGCTGAAAAATTGCGCTAGAATACAAAAAGGGAAAGTCAGGAGAAAACAGTGATCACATTAGAAACACGAATTGAACAACTAGAAGCAAAAGATCAGATTCGAGAGCTGACCGCACGATATTGTCATGCGGTAGTGGACGGAGATGCGGAACAAATCGTTTCCTTGTTTTGTGAGGACGGCAGTTTCAAAACGCACAACATTGCCCCAACGGGCCGCTCCGCATTGACTGAATTTTACGAATCCGGAGTGTCGGGGCAAACCCACAAACCCTTTGTTCAAAATCATGTCATCGAGCTTACTAGTGAACTTGAGGCCATCGGTCGCTGCTCAGTGGAGATCCGGGTCAACCAGGACGGAGAAGCATACACACAGGCTGGTCACTACCTAGACAAATACAGAAAAATCGACGCCAACTGGAAATTTGCTGAAAGACACTACCATCGATATCACAACGCACCCTGGCAGAGCGGTTGGACCCCAAAATAGACTCCTAACGCTCTAACCTCAAAGAGATTCAGGTATGAATACGATTGAAGAAATCGACGTCTTGCAACTTACCGATGGGCTGCCACACGTAATCGTTCGAGTTCGCGATAGCTCTGGCAAAACCGGGTTTGGTGAATGCTGGTGGGGAATCCCAACGCCATCGGAGCCCGGTCGCAGTGGCGCACCCATCGTCTCAGCGGTCGAAAACCTTATTAAACCTGGTTATCTAGGCAAAGACTCAAGACAGGTACAATCTCTTTGGTATGAAACCTGGGATCACCTCTACCGTTACGGAGATGGAGGAATCATCACCATGGCACTATCGGGTGTCGACATGGCCCTTTGGGATCTAAATGCTCGCCGGCTAGACGTAAGCGTCCTGGAATTACTAGGAGGCAGTACTCGTCAGTCAATCCCCGCATACGCGAGTTTTCCTCCGCTCAGAAGTAAAGATCAAATCATTTTTGAAACCAGGCGAGCAATCGAACATGGGTATACCGCTATTAAACTACACGAATTGAAGTCAAGCCTGGTCGAGGCCGCACGAGAAGCTGGAGGAGACGACTTATTGATTATGGTGGACGTCAACGGCCACTTCGACATCGAACAAGCGATAGACTTTGGCCATGCAATCGAAAAGCACAAAGTAACCTGGTACGAGGAACCTGTTCGGCCGATGCGCAACATCGAATTAATCAAAAAGGTTGCCGATCAAGTTCCCATGGCTATCGCGGCCGGCGAAAACGAATACTCACTCAACGATTTCGAGCGGATGATCGCCTCAAATGCGGTCCGTTTTCTTCAACCAGAGATCACGAAAGTTGGAGGAATCACCCAAGCCGTGAAAATAGGACACCTGGCAGATAGGTCAGGAACACCCTTATGCCCACACAACTTTCGCGGCGGCCTACCCTTGTACGCGAGCCTTCACTGGGGATTTAGCAATCCGGCCACGACTTGGTTTGAGCTACCTTGGCTCCCCGAGGGCGTTGATTTTGCTTCAAAAATCCCGAATCCCGAAATAGTTGAGGGGGGAGTTCTACCTCCACAGGGACCGGGTCTGGGTGTTGAGCCGGACCTAACTCACGTAGAGGAATCCTAAACCAGACGACCTGCGCCTCGCGCTCAGTTTGCACAATCTAAATGACGGTTGAAAAGCTGTACCCTTTTGTGAGAATTTCAGTCACTCTATTACCAGGTGTCCGCTGAATGAAAGATAGTCCCATCTATTCAAGGGAACGAAAACAGAACAGGAGAGACCATGTCAGCCGTACTGGTTAATGAAGAAAAAAACTCACTACCACAGGACGATACACACCCTTACCGGAGTGGTCCTTGGCAGCCCAACATGCGCGAATACGATGCACTTGAACCCAAAGTCAAAGGATCTATCCCTGCAGATCTGAAGGGAATCTATATTCGCAACACCGAGAACCCAGTTCATGATGCGCTCGGGCGTTACCATCCATTTGATGGGGACGGCATGCTCCACTCAATAGCATTTGATCAGGGGCGATGCGAATACCGAAATCGTTTTATACGCACGGATGGGCTGGGTGAAGAAAACGAAGCCGGAAAATCACTCTGGGCGGGCCTAAGAGAACGGCCAGACATGTCACTGCGTGATGGCTGGGGCGCTAGGACACGATTAAAAGATAGCTCCAGCACAGATGTTGTCGTTCATGGCGGCGTAGCGGCGACCAGTTTTTATCAGTGCGGCGAGATTTATGAACACGATCCTAGGACGCTCGAACCGCTAGGGAAGGCCGCGTGGTTAAACCAGGTATCTCCAGGCTGGGGGGTATCCGCACACACCAAGGTTGACGAGGCAAACAGCGAAATGCTGTTTTTCAATTACGCCAAAGAATTCCCTTATATGCACTACGGTGTTGTCGACAAGAACCGAAATCTAGTGCACTACATTCCGATTGAATTGCCTGGACCGAGGCTCCCTCACGACATGGCGTTTACCGAGAGCTATGCGATATTGAATGACCTGCCACTTTTTTGGGATCCTGAAGCACTTCAACATGGCGCCCATGCGGTCCGCTTTTATCATAAGCTACCCAGTCGATTTGGAATCATCCCTAGACGCGGCAAACCCGAAGAAATAGTCTGGTTCGAAGCTAATCCAACCTATGTGCTGCACTGGATTAACGCGTACGAAGAAGGCGACGAGGTAGTCCTCGACGGCTATAGCCAAGACCCCAGACGGGGCACGCGAACATCGGGGCTTCCCGACAGCCTCGCGCCGTTTGAAATGCTAGACATCAACGCGATCGGCGCTCACGCATATCGTTGGCGATTCAACATGAAGACCGGAGCCGTGACCGAAGGTCCATTAGAAGACAGCGTATCAGAATTTGGGATGATCAACCCAAGTGTCGCAGGCCGACCGTACGAATACACATGGGCAACGACCGCAAAGCCTGGTTGGTTCTTATTCGATGGCCTGTTACGCCTAAATGTCCAGACCGGAGAAAGACAAGAATACAAATTTCCTGATGGTGTTTACGCTAGTGAAAGCCCCATGGCACCGCGATTGAATAGCTCAAGCGAAAGTGACGGCTATCTCATTACGTTTACCACAGACATGAACGATGACCGATCTGATTGCCTCATCTTTGATGCAGAAGATATCACCCTCGGCCCTATCGCCTCGGTCGAACTTCCTCAGCGCATCTGTGTGGGCACTCATTCCTATTGGGCGGGCACTAATACTTGTGGCAAACTATTGTAAAACGCTCATCCACAAGCATTTGGACTGAATATGTTAAAGAAAATAATTTCCGCAGTGATTCTAATTGGTGCAGCCGTCATCTGGCTCGCGCCCATCGCTATGATGCCAGGCTTCTTTATTGGGGGATCAGCTACCCCCGCCCCTTCAACCTGGGAAGACACCAGCACAATCGACGAAGTGCGTCTCAAGGTGGGAGGCAATATTCCGCGGGTGGTCATTATTTGGATCGTTCAAGTGGACGGGGAGCTCTACGTTACAGGTGCAAAGGACAGCGGATGGGTGACCCGACTAGGGGACGGCGGCGATGCTGAACTGCGAATCGGTGATAATACCTACCCAGTCGTAGCAGAGCGACAAAGTGAGAACCTCGACAAGCTGATAGGTGCGTGGTACGACAAGTACCGGCCCAATTATCCCGACATAGTCGGCGACATGAGCGAGGTCTCAACCGAACCAAAATCGTATGCCATTTTCAAATTAGCCAGACCCTAACCGGCAGATAAGATAAGCTGGTATTTTAGCCGCTCTAGAAGATTAAACGCGAGCGCATACGACGCCGTTGCTGATCGCGGGCTCACCCTTATCATTGAGAACACGAAAGGCAAGCCGCACTTCGTCGCCACCAGTCTCGTGAGCCAAACACTCAATAGCGATCGACGAATCCATCAGCACCATACCCCTAAGCTGACCGGTTAATCGTGTTACCCGCTCCGCATCTCCGCCTAAACACTCGTCAACCACCGTCATCAGCGCCATCGCTTTGGTGGCGCTTCCGTGAAGAATGATGTCCGGCAAGCCCGCTGCCTTCGCGACACTGGGTTCGGTATGGATAGGATTATAGATCTGTGCACACTCGGTATACTGTTGTCCTGCGTGGAGACCTACCAAGATTTCTCGGCGCCAGATAGGCTCGGATTCAAAAGCTTCAATCTGAGGTAGCTCGGGTTCGTTTTCCACTATCGCGTCAGCACCCTCGAGTTTGCCACCTCGAGTAATGCCATTGTAATACAGCTCGGCAATCAACTCGCCACTACTCGAAACCATCGAATATTTCTCGATGTTATAGACTCCCGGTGAGATTTGTCTCTTCTGAATCAACTTACCTTGAGTAGTAACCGCCTCGCCAGCGCGAAAAGGCCGATAGATTCGCAAGTCAGTGGACGCATGAACACCAAAAGCTGCGACACGCGGGTCTATTTTTTGATCTGGTCGAAAGCGACTGGCCCACTGCAACGAAAAGGCGATCGCTGGATGAACCATCAAGCCTTGTTCACTCAAGTCATCAAAATACCTTGGGTTGGCGTCGTTAATGCTCGACGCGTAAGCCATCGTCGTGCGGCTATCTAGCAAGGTCGTCTTCGAGACCGTCATGGTCCCAACATCATCAGAATTGATTACACCAGGACCATCATATTGATCTGCCACACCACCTCCTTAACAATAGGGGAAAGATCCGAATGGAAACTAGCTTAAATTAAACCTAGCTAAGTTAAAATCCACTTACTGCGAAAAACACGGACAAGATGGGAACGATTTTATTACCAGCTCCTTCGCTCTCGAATTTGGGATCTATGGGCCTCCCCCTGGTGAGTTGACCGTCTATCTGAGCTGGCTGAGTTGGGGGTTGTCCAATCCATCGTGTCCGGCAGGCCTGATCTTACCGCTCCAGAAAAAGATCTTTCCAAGATAGCAAGAAGATTAACCGAAGAGGCATCCCGAAGTTTTGTTAATGCTAGCGACTAGATCGATCGGGATATTTTAATCAAAACGATCCACTACAATCAGTCCTGAGACATGGACCAGGTCTTGCTGAGTGAGCGCGCACGCTCAAACTCTGATATTGATTCGTCGACTTTAGGATAAAGCGGCGTCTTTTTTGTTTGAGTAAGTTCCTGTTTTTGAAGATCACTACGCATTTTAATTGCTGAGTTGGGCATATCCAAGCAAACCTAAGTTGAGTTTTTGATCGAATCGATTGAATTCGCGGCTAACTTAACAATCAGAATCTATCTTTACCAAGGAATAATAAAAAACAAATATATTCCATTGAGGAATACTATCAAAAACACTTAGATAGTAAGAAAATGCCAGCCTCAAAACTAACCCTCCTGCACTTTCTTGGCCCTTGCTCGCCGTTCCGCCTCCTGCATCACCCAGCGATCTCCTTCGGTCTTGGTGACATGAAGGTGCATCTCATCGATTTTCCAGAGGCCATCTTGGCTTACCACGCGATCATCGTAATAACCGAACATGGTGTAACGTTTCATTTCCTCAGAATCCGGGCTTACCTGTATCCAATGTTCGGCCCGCATCACTGCTACCGCCCGAGCTTCAGACTCCGTTTTACTCGAAATTCGAAAGTTAGACATCATGTGCTGAGTCACAGCAAGTTCCGCGAACACACGCGCTTGCGCACGGACCACCCGAGAAGTTTCAACTCGTTCCGGAGTCAGACGATTCCAACTACTCAGGTCAAATAGCGCTTGGTCAGTAAATACATCCCGCCAGAGCTCCCAATCCCTGGCGTCAAGCCCCGCTCCATATCTGGCGAGTAATTCCATAATATCGAGCCGATCTTCAATGCTGATCACTTTCTCGCCTCCAAAATATACAAGCTGCTAAACTTGTTTTTATTCATCTATGTTAATTCCGAACACCCAGATCGGAGAAGACCAAACCCGTTCCTGCAAAAACCTGGTAATTTTCGGGTTAGGGGCAGTTCCAGCTCGCAATGCATCCCACGAAGACCACCTGCAAGTCTTCACCTCCAGCGCCCGAACATAATAAAAGGCATCATCTTCCCTGTCATATTCAGGGTCTTGCCATACCGCCGACAGCTCCGCGGCGCCTTCCTGATGCTGACAGGTTTGCCAATCAGGTTCCGCCGATTTCAACGAGCAACGCTGACTTTCAGAATCCACTTGACCTGTCGCACAGGCGACATCAAAAACCTGTTCACGCTTCACGCCTTTCTCGATCCAGCCCTTGATCACCTGAAGACGCTCAAGCGGAGCAGAGAGGGGGTCCATCATCGCCTGGATCGTAAAGTGAGGCGCACTGTCAAGGCCGTGAGACACTTCCAGATCTCCTCCCATTGCGACACCGGTCCCGTAGGCTTTCTTTAGGTCCTCTTGCCCCAACAAAACGGGAAGCGCCTCTACACTGGCAAAAAACCGCACTTTCATTCTCGGGCCGCTCGTCGCGAAAGTCTCCTTGCGTTCAAATGCACCAAATATCGCTTCCCGGGTATTGGATTCTGCCCAGACACCCGCTAAACCAGATCCACCCCAGTAACTGCGAATGACATCAGCATAGCCACCCGATTCATCAGGCACGCTTCCGCGTTGCTGGGGGGTCGCATCCAAAAGCCCTGTCTTACTCCAAAATCGGTCTTCTCTAAAAGATCCAGCCGCATTATGCGTATCCGAAGATCCGATCAAACCAAAACGGTAAGGATTGCCTACTCCTTTTTCTGCCAAGACCATGCCATTCAGATAGGCCTCCCGAACATAGCTTCCCTGCGGCCTGCTAGGATTAGAGCTTCCGATGGTTGACTCCATTAATTCAAAATCTGCCCACTCATCATTCGGAGACATCAGAGGATGCGTATCAGAGGTACCTTTAACTTGTGTAACCTCGACCAGCGGCTCATTGCGAAGCCGCTGTTCCGAGTATTGCCGGTCGATGGCATCACCTGACTTGTAAGTCTGTTCAAACATCCAACCGTCCGAACCATT
>CAZYHH010000125.1:0-9001 GCA_964647295.1 uncultured Pseudomonadales bacterium | reverse complement strand
ACCCGAGTAACATATACAGCAACGGGTGGAGAGACTTCTATTACACAAGCCTATACGCCGGGACAAACCGATGTTTATCTTAATGGTGTAAAATTAGTAGAAGCCATAGACTATGCAGCAACAAATGGTTCAACAATTTCTGCTTTTTCTCCAGCATTAGTAGCAGGAGATGTGGTAGATATAGTATCATTGGATGTGTTTTCGGCAACTGATACGGTTTCAGCAGCATCAGGAGGAACTTTTGCTGGCAGAGTCACGCATCAAAGCGTTACAGATAATCCTACTACACTCAATAATGATATCACGGCTCCTGTAAATTATAGTACAGCAATAACCGGCCCTGTTACCATCGCTGCAGATTTAAATGTAAATGGAAATGTAACAGTATTAACAGAATTAAATGTCACAGGAGACATAACCATGGCCGCCACAGGCAGTTTAAACATAATAGGATAAAATGGGCGACTTTAAAATCAGCGGAAAAAATGTAATAACACAATCTGGAACCGATGAGCCGGTCTTAGCAAGTAATGTTACACTTGGTACAGGAATGATCAAACCGAGTGCTATCCCAAATGCGACTACATCTACACTTTCTTGTACTACTGCAAGTTCTACTACTGTAACAACGGCCGATACTTCATCACTATCACTTGGTATGGGTGTGAGTGGTACAGGTATACCTTCTGGTGCCCATATTGCAACAATTCCAAATTCTACAACTTTTACAATATCGGCGGCCGCAACAAATAGTGCAACAAATACTCTGACATTTCGTACAGGTATTACAGATAGTAAACTTAATTTTTCTGGAACTGTTGATAACACTACCTTTTTAAGAAGTGATAAAACTTGGGCAACTGCTGGTTCACCTTCTATAACTGATGGTGGAAATGCTACTGCTATAACTATTGATTCCAGTGAAGATGTAACATTTGAAAAACGAGCTATTATACCAAGTCTAAAACCTAAGAGTAATCAAAATCTTACTGGGACATACGCAGATCACGAAATGATTATGGGTGATAAATTTACCCTTACAGGTGATTTAACAATTAATGATAATCTGGTACTTGCAAGTCTTAGTGGTTCAGGACAAGATATTATTATTGAAGATGATGGCAACGGAAGAACAATAACTACGGCCGGTAAAGTAATTTCTTGTACTACTACTAATACTGATGCAACAGTTACTACGGCAGATACATCCGATCTTAGAGCCGGAACAGGAGTAACAGGAACAGGTGTACCTGCGGGAGCAACTATCGCATCGGTTACTAATGCAACGACATTTGAATTATCGGCGGCCGCAACCGCATCAGGAACAGTAAACTTAACATTTGATACTGCAGTATTTGAAGCTGGTGAATTTTTGGGAACGGCGGGTCTTCCAAGTTTAACTGATTTGACAGGAGAACTTAAATCAACTGTTACTGGAAGTCCAGCAATTAATTTACAAAATGCTACATATCCAAAAGGACATATTGTAAATACGTGGTTCTGGGGACCATACTCGTTTACTTCCGATTTATCGCAGACCATTACAAGTACTAAAACTACTGTTAATTTTGGTGCAAGTGTGGGTGGTGATATGCAAATAACTGGTATTACGGCTACAGAAGGAAACCTTTTACAGATTATTGCTCATCCAGGCGATTTATTTTGTAATAATGATGGTAGTTATAATACAGATATTGGTCCTGAAATAGATGGAACATGGTACACCACCACAAGTGTATATTATTATAAAAGTACTGGACAGGTTACTCCTGTTACTACTACATTGTTATATGTAGTGCCGGCATCTTTTACAAACAAAACCATAAAAGTAAGACACGCAAAGCAAGGTGGAAGTGGAACCCACCAATTGTACTGCAGAAGTTTTCAAGGTTCTTCACATTCAATACACATGACAGTTTTTGAAATTCAACAATAGGACTTATAGGATAATAATAAATGGCAAATATGATAATTCGCCCAGCAACGGGAACAGGTAACAAAGTAATAGTACAAGATCAGGCCGGTGGGGCAGTACTGACTACTGGTGATTCTGGGGCGACTATTGCTTCTACAACAACGTTTCCTGCCGGTCATATAGTTTATTCACAACACGCTACTCTAGCTGGAACTAGTGATACAGCACAGCCCACTGCTTGGACAGATTCAGGATTACAAATAACAGTAGCAGGAGCAAATGTGGCATTAGGAAGTAAAATTTTTATTTCATGGAATCACCTTGTGGGTATAAATCAAGGTGTTTCAAGTAGACAAGCTGATTATAGATTAGAAAGAACCGCCCCTTCAACTAGCACAATAGTATATTGGAAATATTGGGGTTTAGGAATGAATGATGACAATGGTACTGAACATCTTAGACTCAACGCTAGTGCTAGTTGTATGGATGTAAGTTTAGGTTCAGGTGATCATACCTATAAAGTACAATTTCGATGCTCAAACGGAGATACTAATCATTGTGGTGCTATTTATTATAGGGGATATGCCGGGACAACTCACTCAATACAAGCAATGGTGGTAAAATGAATAAAGATAGAATACAAAACTCTGTAATTCGAGGTGGAATGGAAGTGGATGTAACAACTGCTGTTTATTCTTTAGTAAAAAATGCACGTTGTCATATTGTTGATGGTAAAATAGTAGAGTGGGGAAGTGATGAAACTCAACCAACAGAAGCTGAAATAGAGGCCGAAGTAAAAAGACTAGAAAAAGAATACTCAGATAATCAATACCAAAGAGACAGGGCCGGACAGTATCCACAACTCAACGAACAATTAGACTTGCTGTTTCATGATATGGCTTCTGGTAAAGGTGACAAGACTGGTGAATGGTATAAAGCGGTCAATAAGGTAAAAACAGATAATCCTAAAGGATAATGAACTATGGCAAAATGGCCAAAAGATAACAGCGGACCAGTATAAAGGATAAATGGGAAATTTAATTATAAAAGGAAAAGGCGGAGCCGGTAATAAATTGATCATACAAGATCAGGCCGGTGCGGCAGTTCTCACAACTGCTGATTCTGGGGCAACTATTGCTGATGGGGTTGCACTTGGTACTCCTGCATCTGGAGTTTTGACAAACATGACGTTCCCTGCAGGACACGTTATACAGACAGTTAAACGCACCTATTCAGTTTCAAATAGTGATAATACTAATAGCACTAGTTTAACAAAAGCACTAGATGCCTCAGTTGCTGAATACTACTGTACTATTAATAATGTAGCTGCTAATAGTAAGGTTTTGGTAAATTTTCATACCCAAATATTTTGTCTTTCTACAGCAACCGAAGCTGGAGGAGGATATGGAATTTTTAGAGGGAATACACAACTTTATGATACTTATACATATGCAATGTATGCAAGACAAGACAATACTAGTGGTAATAAAGAGTGGGCTTGGCCTGTACAAATATCATTTTTAGATGAGTCACCGGATACAGGCACAAACACATATTATTTAGGGATTAAGTCGCATCATTCAAGTTATACTGTTTTTATTATGTCAACTGTTGACCCCGGCTTTGTTGCAGTTTTACAGGAGATCGCATGATTGAAGGACTTGAAGAAAGACAAATAATAGTAAGAGCATTACAAAAATTAAAACCTAATGCTGAATTTTCATGTGGTGATGATTATAGTGAATTAACTTGGTTAGATGAAACTCAAGATAAACCTACTGAAAAAGAATTTAATGATGCTGTAGCCGCAGAACGTGCTGACTATAATTCGCAAGCATATTCCCGAAAAAGAGCCGGACAATATCCAAATATTGGAGATCAATTAGACGCCCTATATCATGCAGGAGTTTTTCCAGCAGATATGACTGCAAAACTTAAAAAAGTAAAAGACGACAATCCTAAAGGATAATGAACTATGGCAAATATGATAATTAAACCAGCTGCAGACGGTAATTTACTTATACAAGATAGGGCTGGCGGTGCTGTATTGTCAACGGCTGCTACTGGCGCCACTATTGCTAATGCAACCCTGACTGCACCAATATTAGGTACTCCTACTTCTGGAACATTGACTAACTGTACTTTTCCAGTAGGGATGGTCATTCAAACTGTAACTGATTCTACGGATACTTCTTATAATTCTACCAATACTACAGGGCAAGCAACTGATTTAGCATGTACTATTACAAGAAAATCTTCTAGTTCAAAGTATTTAATTACAATAAGTGCTCAAATGACAACTCTTAGTGCAAATGTCAGAGGAGGATTAAAAATAAAAAATAGTGGTTCTTCTGTTATACATTCATGGTGGTCAGTCAGGAATTGGGGTGATGCAGTGACCGCTCATTGTTGTTTTCGTTATATTGTAGCAAGTCCCCCTTCAGGTGCAGAAACTTATACTGTATGGACACACTCAGAAGGTTCTACAACTTTTTGGTTTAATTATGGTAGTAATCATGGTCATGCAGTAATGACAATAGAAGAAATACTGGAGTAATAAAATGATATTGACAAGACTAAATGCAATAGAATCACTATATCCTGATAAGAATTTATCTTATAACTCAGAAAATAATACTTGCATAATTAATGGGGAAGAAGTTAAGGATTATGCTTCTATTGATGCGGAAGTAAAAAGGCTTCAGGATGAATATGACTCACAGGAATATGCCAGAAACAGGAAAGCAGAATATGATGCCCTTAACCAACTTGAAATGCAATTTGATGACAAAAAAAATAGTACAACAACTTGGGATGATGCAATTGATGCAATAAAAGCCAAATGGCCAAAAGATAACAGCGGACCAGTATAAAGATAAATAGTTAGAGTAACAAACAATAGGAAAAAAATAATTCATGGCAAAGATCACATTAAATGGCGTTGATGCATTAACAGAATCGGGTGGAACGGTAACTGTTGCCGCAGGTACGAATTTAGTTCTTGGCACTAATTCTGTTCCTTCTGCAGCGATTCAGGATGATGCAGTTACTCAAGCAAAAATGGCAGATAATTCTGTTGGAACTGCAGAGCTTGCAGATAATATAACATTATCTGGTAGTTATGTAAAGATACCGTCTGTTACAACTACTCAAAGAGATGCTTTAACTCCAGCTACAGGTATGTTGATTTATAATTCAACTTTAGGAACGATACAGAGTTATGCAGAGACTTGGACATCAATTCAAGCACCTCCAACTATTACATCTATTTCTCCTACAACTGCTGATGCTTCTGGTGATAATATTGTTATTACTGGCACAAATTTTTCTACAAGTGTTACTGTAAAATTTATCGGAAAAGATTTCACACAACATTCTCCAGCCGCAACAACAAGAAATAGTGCAACACAAATAACAGTTCAAAGGGGTGGAGGTCCCACTATAGCAAATGAGCCTTACGATATTCAAGTAACAAATTCTTCTGGACTTACGGCCACACTTCACAGAGCTCTTGATGCAGGTGGTACACCTTCATGGACATCTTATTTAGCAAGTCTTACAGGAGAAGGCCAAGAAACTTCCGGTAAAGTAGCAACTGTTAAAGATGTTACTGGTTGGACTTATGATAAATTAGAAGCAAGTACTACTCCAGCAGGACCTGTAACTTATTCAGTAGTTGGAACAGATAATTGGGCGGCTAGAAGTATAACATTAGCCGCAGATGGTACGATTTCTGGTAATCCTACAGATGAAACATTAGGTCATACTACTTATACTAATACTGTGAGGGCCACAGATGATGCCGGAAATTATACAGATCAATCACTTAATATTATGGTAAAACGTGCAATGGACGGTTCTTCTGCAGCACGGGCAGGTTATACTTGTTGGCATATTAAAAATTCTCAATGGCCAGATGCAACAGATGGTTTATATTATCTTAGTCCTTGGGATAAGAATCCAGCAGCTACTGGTAATAAAGCCGGTCCTGGTGGTTCAAACCAATTTTATTGTGACATGACAACTGATGGTGGTGGATGGACTATGATAATGCAAACCAACTGGGCAAGTCAACCTCACACAAGTAATGATAGCTACGATGTATTTAGCTCAGGAACAAACGTTTCTGGATGGAGCTCAATAATTGGTCAGTCTCCAGACACTGCTAATTCTTCTTATTTTGGTCACGTTATAGATTGGAACGGATTTCAGTATAGGAATGCTGGATTTGATAATTCTGGAACTAAGGATTTTATGATTCAGAGGCGTATTCACGGTGGTGGTTTTGATAGAAATTCAGACAATGTGGCAATGTGGTACAATGTACATTGGCTGTCCAAAAATACAGCCCAAAGCTCATTACGTACATCTGGGGGTGGCGGAGCCTGGGGTTATTGGGACACACAATCACCTATGAAATGGGGAGATGGTACAGTAAGATCCCCCGACAATACTTATTTTGTAATGACTTCTTGTTTAAATGATAATAGTACTTGTGATAATTGGCATACTACTCATGTGCATTCCATTAATAATGGAGGTTATGAACATACCACAGCCACAAGTGGTAGAATATGGGGATATTCTTTTGGTAATGGAGCCGATCCTTCAAATTATTCATATAGTGGTTGGGCCGGATCAGATTATTCTTGGGAAGAAGGGCGTAGCAGTGCTACGGTAAATAGTACCGGAGCCGGATATAAAAATACAGCATATTCTTATTGGGTTAGAAATAAAGGAACGTGGGGTGACGAATATTAAATGAATTATATTGATTATGATAAGGCGTGTGAAATAGTTGAAAAGGTTAAAACTA
This sequence comes from uncultured Pseudomonadales bacterium, assembly GCA_964647295.1. Taxonomy (GTDB): domain Bacteria; phylum Pseudomonadota; class Gammaproteobacteria; order Pseudomonadales; family Azotimanducaceae; genus UBA4421. The sequence goes on along the minus strand of CAZYHH010000125.1, from coordinate 2,270 downwards.
AACAACTTCATAAAATTATTGTATTTATGGTGGGAAAAGAAGATTGTCCAGCATGTGGACATTTCAACTCTGAAATTCTTCCCACTATTCAAAACAATATTTCTGAATTTGTAGAAATATATGGAATAAAAATAGGTGAAGGTTGGAATACTATATTTCCACCTATGAGATCACCTACATTTTATTTTTATACAACTGGTAGTGAAACTTTTCCTATGATGAGAGAAAATTTACCACCGCCGGATATATTTTTGAATGAATTTAAGTTACAAAAAAGAATATTAGATGGTGAAAGTTTTTATGATGTTTATGCTGAAAAAATTGAAAGTAATCACTAGAATATTTTCAAATACACTTTATAAAGACAGAATAACAATATGTAATTCGTGTGACTTTTATAGACAATGGGCAAAACAATGTAAAGTTTGTAAGTGTTTTATGCCTTTAAAGGCAAGACTTACCACAACTTCATGCCCTATGGGAAAATGGGAACATACTTATTCGGAGTGGAGTTCAATACAATAAATATAAAAGAATTTTTGGAACTTAAGAAAAATAATAAATGGCAAACTTAAAATTAAACAATGTAGTAGTAGTCGCAGAGAGTTCGGGAACCGCAACTCTTCAGAACAGTATTATAAAAGTAAAAGCTGATGGTATCAAAGCAAGTGATGGTACTGCCGCTATTACTATTGCAGATACTACGGGTGCCGTTTCACTTGCAAGTAATCTTACTGTTGCAGGAAATGCTACAGTTACAGGAGACTTGACTATATCGGGAACGACAACAACGGTTGACACCGCCCTTACAGTTTCGGATGCAATGGTAATCAACAATGCAGGATCAGATGTAGGTTTAAAAATCAATTCAACTTCATCTGGAAATATTATTCAGTTACAAGATGGTGGCACAGATAAATTTGTTATTGCAGATGGAGGAGCTATTACAGCAGTCGGAAATTTAGGTCTTACAGGAGCAACTACTCTTACTGGTTCATTGTCTGTTAGTACAACATCTATATTTACTGGTGATTCTACTCATAATGGAAATGTAGTAATGAATAAAAATAAGAAATTAAAACAACAAGGTGCTTTTATGCAATCTTCGACACACCAGGCACTAGTATTAGGATTATAAGGAGAAAATATGGCAATACCTAGCGGAGGAGGAAGCGAAGTCCTAAAACGAATTGGGATTTATAACCAAAGCACCACAGTAACTGCTCTAGATTGGGCACAACCAGTCCAGACAGCAGCAGGAAATTCATCAGGTACTACGGCGGTTCCAGCAAATGTTATTATAACAATTTTAACTATTACTGTTTGTAGGCGTAATTCAGCTGCAACTACTTTTGATATGATAATCGAAAGAGCAGTGAGTGGTAATGCCAAATGGATTTTAAAAGCCCAACAGCTTCCTGGATATCAAACATATGTATTTTCGGACAAGATAGTTTTAATGGAAAATGATGTACTACAGTTCGATGCTGGCTCTGATGAAAATGATATTCTAGTTAATTTTATATATCAAGACTGGACATAGGAGTTAAAATGAGTGGACTTATCGGATTTAACCGCTCCAGAGGAGAATACAAAGCCGGAGATATTATACAAACTAAACAATCGAGGCACAATGGAGATTTTTCTACAAGTACCAGCCAACAGGTTGTTTTTGGTTGCCAGTCCGCCGCAAATGTAATTCATATAAATGAAGGTAATCATGTTCTGGTCCACGTGCATTTCCAAGTTTATACTGGCGGCAACGCGGGTGGTTATTGCGGAGTGTCTAGAGGAATCGGAATGAATAACAATTCTTCTAATACAACCCGTACCTCTTGGTATACTCATGATGATTTCCTGAATTCTGACGGAGGATCCATGGATCCACATGTTTATATTTCTTCCGGAGGACATACTTACTTTCATTATGCATATAACTTCTTAGATACAAACGCTGATAAATACGGCACTGCTCCACGTTATGCTCTGACATTAACTGGCCATGCAGGTGGGCCGTCTGTAACTATTGCTGGCAGCTGGAACGATACAGTTGTATGGATACTTTCGGAGATACAAGCATGACACCACTAGATAAATGGAAAACTGTAATAAGATTGGTAGGACCCGGCGTGACAGTTAAGGGCAATATGAATGATTTATCAACATATGAATGGGATGAAGGAATCACGCCACCAACTGAAGAAGAAATTGAGGCCGACTTTAAAGCACAGGAATATTCCAGAAATAGAGAAATAGAATATCCAAATGTA
>CAZYHH010000124.1:0-9020 GCA_964647295.1 uncultured Pseudomonadales bacterium | reverse complement strand
GGCCGACCATATCGATAGCGGCGAAGCCTATCTTATGCTCGGTTAAATCGTATGAAATAGCCTGAATTAACTTTTCCTGGTTTTGCGAGATTGTGGCCTTTTCGATTGAGGCGCCTTCAAACACATTTGCCGTTAAATTATCGTTGGGAACTTTAAGGTACTTGCCGATAAGCTGCCCATCAACGCAGATACAGCGCAATTCCCCTTCCTGAATTTCTGGTAGAAATCTCTGAAGAATGAAGAATTCTCGGCTGGCTGTGCAGGCCTCTCTTATTCGCAGTGCGCCTTGCTCTTGTTCTTGGATGAAGGATAGGTCTCTAGCGTAACTACCCGCATTGGGCTTCAAGACCCATTTTCCGCCGTGCTTTTCCATGAATTCGATCAGTGTTTCGGGTTCCGATGAAACGATTGATAGCGGGCAGTGCTTAAGCCATTTGGCTTTCCCATGGCACATCAGCCAAGATTCAAGGCTCGTAACCAGTTTGTTGGCCGGACAAACCGACAAGATTTGTAGTCGATCAAGAAAACTTTCTCGTTCACCAAAGCCTATCGGCCAAATAAGGTCAAAATCTTCTATTGGATGTTCACCGGCTAGCAGCTCAAGATTAGCAATTGTTAAAGATGAGTGAGGTTCGATAACGACCTCCCAGCCGACTTTCTCAAAGGCGCGAGGTATCCTTTGGTAATTATCGTTGGTTTGCGCTTCATCCGAACAAAAAAATAATGCTCTGAAGTTGTTGTCCGGTTCGCTTTTTTTTTGCTTTCTCATTAGTATCTATTACCTACTTAGTTTCGAGATTTAGCGAGCACCCTATTTATTGGGCTGACAATTATGACTTCAATTAAATTGCCAGACTATAGTATCGACCCGGATGAGGTCCCACAGGTTTCACCAAAACGCGTCGAAAAAGCCGACGTTGAGAGGTTAAAAAAGCGAATCCAGGCTAATTTAGAGAAAATTAATGCTACGTTGATTGCACATTATTATGTTGACGGACACATCCAAGATTTGGCTGAGGAAACTGGGGGGCTTGTTTCAGATTCATTGGAGATGGCGCGTTTTGGGAGTCGTTCTGAGGCCGATATCTTAGTGATCGCGGGAGTGCGCTTTATGGGTGAGAGCGCGAAAATTGTATCTCCCGAAAAACATATTGTGATGCCCAAGTTGGAAGCAGAATGTTCTCTTGATATCGGTTGCCCGCCGAAAGATTTTATAGAATTTGTTGATGAACACTCAGATCGCACGGTGGTGGTCTACGCGAATACATCTGCTCAAGTGAAGGCAATGTCCGATTGGGTCGTGACCAGTAGCTGTGCACTGCCAATAGTGAGCGAGCTTAAGGCAAGAGGTGAAAAAATATTGTGGGCGCCGGATAAACATCTAGGCAGTTATATTCAGCAGCAGACCTCGGCAGACATGCTTATGTGGAGCGGTGCTTGCGTTGTACATGAAGAATTTAAATCAAAAGCACTTTTGGATCTAAAGAAGGTATATCCTGATGCGGCAGTACTGGCTCATCCTGAGTCTCCTGCTTCGGTAGTAGAAGTTGCTGATGTCGTTGGTTCCACGAGCGCGATTATTCGGGGCGCTGAGGAACTGGATAACAAAGAGTTTATTGTTGCTACTGATCGAGGTATCTTCCACAAGTTGCGGCAGCTCAACCCAAATAAACGCTTTATAGAGGCGCCTACGGCAGGTAACGGAGCAACTTGCAGAAGCTGTGCACATTGTCCTTGGATGGCAATGAATGATCTTTTTGGATTAGATGAGTTATTGCTTAGCGAGGAGCTGCTTAAGCAAAATGAGATTCAAGTAGGTCCTGAGATATCTGAGCGGGCATCCTTTGCCCTGCAGCGTATGATCGATTTTCAATCCTGAAACTAACGGCTCTGAATCAGCTTTTCGCCATTCTCACGATCGTCTTAAGGTCTTGTATCTGTTGAGCTAATTTGGCCTGTAGCTGCGGATTATTGCGTCGTGTTAGCGATTTAGCGTATTCTAAATGTTGTATTGACCGAGAATACGCTCCGTGTAGTAAGAAGTATTCTGCCCTTGCAATGTGTACCCCTGATATGTTTCCAGCTAAGCCCGACGTTTCGGCGAGTTCGTACCAGACATCGGCATCGTTGGGTCTCGTTTTGGATTGCCTTAGTAAGATCCTTTCGGCCTCTTTAAACTGTCTGGTGGCGGTTAATGATCTCGCATATATCATCGACAAAGGCTGATTTTCCGGGCTAATAGCCAATCTTTTTTGCAAAAGATTCTGGGCTTTCTCATGATGACCAGCTTGAACGAGCAGATCCATATACGCTGCGAACATGATAATGGTGTCTGGGAGTTCGGCTTTGATTTTTTCGAATACATTAAGCGCTTCCGCGGCGAGGTTATTATTTGCCAACGCTAGGGCTAGACCATACTGATAGGCTGGGTTGTCAGGCGCTCTTTGGGTCATATTTCGATACTTGTTTAGGCCTATAGCTCTATTTTTTTCGTATTTGCTCTCGCTTCTGATTTTCATCATCTGGAACGTGATCGAGTCTTTCACATCATCGACTTGATAAGCGCGAGCATTATTTTTCGCATCGGATATTCGTGTTTCAGATAACGGGTGAGTTAGGAGAAACTCGGGAGGCCTGCGCGTAAAACGATAAGCTCTTTGCAGTCGCTCATACATGCGTGACTGGCCATTAGGATCAAGACCCGCATTCACGATAGTAGCCAGACCGATTCGATCTGCTTCGATTTCTCGTTCGCGAGAATAGCGAAGTTGATTTCCTTGGCTAGCGGCTTGAGCAAGACTGATTGTTGCCAGAGCAGCGTCGGTACCGCCGGCTGCCCCAATAAGTAGACCGGCAATCATGGAAGCCATCGTTGGCAAAGTTTTCGCTCTTCGTTCCTCGACGCCTCGTGCAAAGTGTCTTTGGCTCAGATGGGCGAGTTCATGAGCAATAACAGAAGAAAATTCGTGAACATCTTGCGCTTGTAGGAAGAGTCCGAGATTGATCCCTACAACGCCACCAGGAGCGGCGAAGGCGTTTAAGTTGGGGCTGTCGACTACCACGATATCGAGGATTTGATCGCGAAAATTGGAATATTCGACTAATCTCTTGATTTGAAATTCACTGTAGTACTTGAGGAGAGGGTCTCTTGAGGTTTTCATTGATGCGCGGATTTGCTTGAGAAAGTCTTTGCCTATTCGCTTCTCTAGTTCGGGAGAAACTATGCGCGAAGAGGTATCGCCCAGACTCGGTAGTTCCGAATTTGAATAGATCTTCGAGACAGGCAAAATACTAATGAAGATCAGTTGTGCCCACACAATCTTGCTTAGATATTTAAAGACTGTTCTAAAATGTCTCATCATCTGATCATACGACAATGGCAGTACAATAGATAAGTCCCTATGCCGAGTCATTCCTAGCTCCCGAGAGGTTGCCATGAGACAATTAAGAGGTGAATAAAGTAGAGAGAGAACTCGATGTGAAGGGGTTGAATTGTCCAATGCCCTTGTTGAAGGCCAAGAAGGCGATTAATGAAATGGCTGGGGGAGAGAAAATTAAGGTTTTAGCGACCGATCCAGGTTCTGTCCGAGACTTTGAGTTATTTGCGAAGCAAAGTGGACACCAATTGCTAGATTCCGGATCTATTGATGGGGTTTATTATTATTACTTGCAGAAGAAAAATTGAATTTTCTTAAGGTCTTGTCCGGCTGGTTCGATCGCTACTTCTCTAATGAACAGACCCTAGCATTACTGTTTTTCCTGGGGTTGGGGCTCTTTTCGTTGATCTATTTTGGAGTGGTTCTTGCTCCACTAATCTCGGGGCTTGTCGGAGCTTTTCTGCTCAATGGCCTGGCGAATAAATTGGAACAATACGGAATGCCCAGGCTGAGTGCGGTTTCGATTTGTTTATTTATATTTTTGTTGATCATTTTCTTTTTTGCTTTATTAGTAGTGCCTGTTTTGGTTGGGCAATTCAGAGATTTAATTCAGCTTCTACCTTCGGGGTTTTCGGCTGTTCAACTGTTGCTAAATCAATTATCGGCGGACTACCCGGATTTTGTCACTCCTGAACAAATCGCTTCTTTTGTTGAGCAAGGGCTTCGAGAACTAGGCAATCTTGGCAGGATGTTGGTTGAAACCTTCTTTTCGCAGGTGTCATCAATCCTGAGCTTGTTAATTTTTGTTGTGCTCACACCGTTGTCGCTTTTTTTCTTTCTGAAAGATAAGGAGCTGATGATCGATTGGATGGCATCGCGGTTGCCTGAGAAACGCGACGTATTTCAACAGGTTGCCACAGAGATGAATAGCCAACTCGGTAACTATGTTAGGGGCAAAACCATCGAAATAATAGCTGTAGGATCTGTCACCTGGGTTACCTTTGCGATCTTTGGTTTGAACTACTCTGCGATCTTAGGCGCGTTAGTGGGCTTGTCGGTCTTAATACCATTCTTGGGAGCAGCGGTTGTGACGATTCCCGTATTTTTGGTTGGCTTGATACAGTTCGGTTGGGGGTTTGATTTTGCAATGGTGATGCTTGCCTATGGGCTTATTCAATTCCTGGATGGGAATGTTTTAGTGCCGCTGTTGTTTTCCGAGGTGAATGACTTGCATCCCATCGCAATTATCTTCGCAGTATTGTTTTTTGGTGGTCTTTGGGGGGTGTGGGGCGTGTTCTTTGCGATTCCGCTCGCGACCTTAATTAAAGCTGTATTCGAGGCTTGGCCGGTTTCTACGAGAGAAAGCTAATTTCAGGTTGAACGGGATTAGAAATCAATTGCCGCGATAGGGATAGGGATAGAAGTAGTTGAGGTCTAAACCACTTGTTAGAGTCATATCTCGTGCGTACCATTTGTGTTTTCTTGAATACTGGGGCTCGTTATGAAGCTCGAGGGAAGCATTGTCGCTCTGGTTACACCAATGAAATTGGACGGCGCGGTTGACTGGTCGGCCTTAGATGAGTTGTTGGAGTGGCATCTGGCCTGTGGGACACATGGAATTGTGCCAATGGGAACCACTGGGGAGTCGGCAACCTTAGATACAGAAGAGCATCTACAGGTTATAAAGCGCACAATAGAGATTGTGGGAGGTAGGGTACCTGTTATTGCCGGGACTGGCAGTAACTCAACTGCAGAGGCGATACATCAAACTCAAGAGGCAGAGCGCGCAGGAGCCGATGTCTGCTTGCTAGTGACTCCCTATTACAATAAACCAACTCAGGAAGGACTTTACGCTCATTATCAGAAGATAGCGTCGGAAACATCGGTGCCTATACTTTTATACAATGTGCCGCCTAGAACAGCTTGTGATATGAGTGCTGAGACTGTTGCTCGACTTTCGCAAATTGAGGGTATAGTGGGTATTAAGGAAGCGTGTGGCGATGCTAAAAGAGTGCAAGAGATTCGGAACCGAGTACGCGATGATTTTGTTATTTTGTCAGGAGAAGATGCCCAGACTCGACAAATGTTCGATTTTGGAGCCAGCGGAGCGATTTCGGTGACGGCCAATGTATTGCCTCGAGAGATGGCTGAATTTTGTCAAAGCTTTTTAACCGGTGATGTATCGCGTTGCGATGAATTAGATAGGACTTTGCAGCCTGTTCATGAGATTCTTTTTATTGAAGTTTCGCCTTCCCCAACTAAGTGGGTGTTAAATCAAATGGGTAAGATTGATGGTGGCATCAGACTGCCACTTTTGTCCTTATCAGAAGATAAGCAAGAGTTAGTTTTAAAACGGTTGAGTGACTTTGGTGTGGTCGAATGAACACGCGCTTTATTGGATCTATGTTTATTGGAGTTTTTGTGACGGGTTGCTCATGGTTTGGTAGAGAAGAAGGAGTCCTCATAAACCCAGATGATGATTATCTTGAAGCAGTTCAAGCACCTTCTTTGTTAATTCCAGATGATATTGCTCGTATTCAAAGTTCTGATTTTATACCTATCCCAAAAATCCCTAAGCAGGTTAATCCGAGATTTTATCCAGATAGTCCACCTTTGCCGGATGCGATTTATTCCAATGAGAAGCGTGATGATGTTCGCATGCAAAAGCTGGGGTCTAGGAACTGGTTGATTGTGCCCGAACCGGTCACTACAAGTTGGCCCAAGTTGAAGCAATTTTTTGCGGATAACGGGGTTGGACTGATTTTGGATGAGCCTTCAATGGGTCGGCTCGATACTGAGTGGCTTGAGATTAGTCAGGAAGTTGCTTATCGAGACGTCATTCGCGAAATATTAAAAGAAAATCAGGCTGAAGGCATACTGGGAGAAGGTCGCAATCAATTCTTAGTGAAACTTGAGCAAGGTTTGAGGGTCGATAGTACCGAAATACATATTCGTCATGAAAATGATTTAATGAGCTCTACAGAAAATCAGGGCGCTGAGGCTTTCTGGCAAGTGAAATCGGATTCGATTGATGCAGAGAGAGACGTACTGAATGAAATAGGAGCTTATATTGCGGCAAAGGTTTCTGAGGTGACCGTGTCCAAGGTGGCTTTAGAAATTGGTAGTGTTCAAAAATCAGAACTGCTCAGAGATTCAAATGGGTATCCAATTCTTCGCCTTAAATTAGACTTTCAAAGAGCCTGGGCAACGATTGGACGAGCTCTGAGCAATGCTGAGGCTGATATCGTTGAATTAAATCGTGAGGAGCGAGAATTTATTGCTAATTTACCACTAGAGAGTTTAGGTGTGGAAAAGACAGGACAGGTTTTGTGTCGACTGACCTTTTCCTGCTCTGATCGAGATAGAGAGCTTCCGGTATTGATTCAAATTCGAGCGAATGGTCCAGATGTATTTGATGTAGTTGTATATACACAGGAGCGAGAACAACTCGATGCGGAGATTGCTCAACAGATCAGTGTCATGCTTAGAGATTTCGCTACCTGATGGGATTTGCTTCTCTGGGCAGTGGTAGTCGAGGTAATGGCACCCTAGTGTTTTTAGGAGATTCATTGTTTCTAGTAGATTGTGGCTTTTCTTTAAAACAGGCTGAGGTTAGGTTGGCACGACTAGGAGTAAGTGGTGGTGACATCGATGGGATTCTTGTTAGTCATGAACATGCCGATCACATCAATGGCGTTACGCCTTTATCGCACAAATATAAAATCCCTGTATATGCATCTTACGGAACTAAGAAGAGCCTGGGGCGATCGGCCGAATTTAACTGCTTTGACGGCGATAAAGAATTTAGGGTGGGCGAGGTTGTGATTAATCCTGTCAGCGTTCCCCACGATGCGCGAGAGCCTACACAATTCACGTTTAGTCATCAGAGCGAGCGCATCGGAGTACTATCTGATATTGGGTATGTCACAGATCATGTGTTAGAACAATTTCAGAACTGCGGTCTGCTGTTGATCGAGGCGAATCACGACAAAAGATTGCTGTCGAAAAGCGCGTATCCTTCTCGATTAAAGGAGAGGATACGTGATGATTATGGTCATCTATCAAATGAACAGTCAGTAGAAGCCTTGAAAAAATTAGCCAATGACAATTTGGAAGCAGTCATAGGGCATGTCAGTGAGCAGAATAACTCCCATAGTATACTGGAAGAGACGTTTGAACCTATTCGATCTAATTTGAAAGGATTATATTATGCGACTCAAAGAGAAGGGTTTGGTTGGGTCGGCAATCGGCCTGTTTTAAGACAAATGCAGATCGGTCAGGGAGGATGATACGTTGTTGGTGAAGTGGGTATAGTAAGGTGGAAGAGTCCAATATAAAAAGCGTGGGTCCCGATACTTTTCAGGCTGACGTAATCGAAAAATCGGAAAACTTGCCGGTATTTGTCTTATTTTGGGCTGAACAAGTTGAGCCGTCAGTTCAGATGAGGAACTTACTCGCTTCGTTGATCCAGCAGTATCAAGGCAAAGCAGAGTTGGTTCTATCAGATGTCTCGCAAGATCAATCTTTGGCGCAAACTCTTAGGGTCCAAGGTCTTCCAAGTATTCGAGTCATCTTTAAAGGAAAAATTGTTGAACAAATTGATGGTCCAACTGAAGAAGCACATTTAAAAGGCATCTTGGATACGTTAACGCAATCACCATCGGATGTTCTGAAAGGTCAGTTAAGCAGGTTTTTGGATGAGAAAGATTGGGATTCTGCTCTGGCTCTTATAAAGCAGGCGATTGAACAGGAGCCTAATAATCAGGGGTTCCGCGTAGAGCTTGCGGACCTCTTGGTCAGGAAAGGCGATACAAAGGAAGCAGGTAAAGTCTTAGCGATGATTCCCGACGATGCCGAAAATGTAAAACGACCAAGAACCCGTCTGGAATTCTTAGAAGAGAGCGCAGCCCTGCTTGGTGCAGACGAGCTCCAGCAAGCTGAGATCACAGAATCGAATAAATTGGAGATAGCCTACGGCCGAGCAGTTTGGCTCACGGTGGAAGAGCATTATCAAGAAGCTCTTGATTTATGTCTTGAAATTTTGAGTACGGACAGAGAATTTAGAGATGATATTGGTCGTCTGACGATGATAAGAATTTTTGACTTGATGGATAAAGGCGACGAGATGACCTCAGCATACCGTCGAAAAATGTTTAATCTCATGCATTGATTTGTCGTTTGTTCGACTAGGAAACTATCATCTGATAAGGCTTCAGCTTTCATGAGTTCCAACAAAACCTTATAAATCAATCTGTTAATTTAGTTTTTAATGATAAAAAAATTATGGACCTGCGAGCTCATAACATTGGAGCCTAGGTACTTTATGCACACCTAAAAACTTCTGGATTCGTCCACTAAAGGAGGACAAAAATTGGGTAGAGACGCTTAGTATTTATCTAAGTGTTTGAATTATAAAAAATATATTATAGTTTTTCCTGATTTGTTATTTTTTGTGGCCAGATCAAGCAGTTTTGTACAAAATCTTGTACAAGTTATCCAAAGAGTTATCCACAGGCCGGTAAGCATATTCGGTCTCCAATATTGAAAGGCTTCGGGGAGTTTTAGGCATGAAGGAAAACAAAGTTGAGCTGCTAGAACAGAAAAAGAAAGAATATGAAAGCAAAGGAGTCACTAGAGTAAAGC
>CAZYHH010000123.1:1056-9155 GCA_964647295.1 uncultured Pseudomonadales bacterium | reverse complement strand
ATGTCGACGCCCCATTCATCCAGCAATTGAACACGAGCGTCAGTATCGTAAGAAGCTCTGGGGCAGCCATCCATATACGTCAACTCAGGATCGGTGAAAGTTTGTACGGCATCATGCTCGGCACCACCGAGGGCTGCCAGTCGGCCCTTAAGTAAAATGTCGTTGTCGATCATTATCGTCTCGAGACCGTCTTCGTCACGCTCAATGCGGATTGCGCGATCGCGGTATTGGGGCTCCAGATAGTTCTGCCACAGGTCGGGCGGCTCCATCACGTGTGAATCCATGTCCACGACCAGAGATTTATTGTTAGCCATATCCTCCCCTCACACAAGTTTGACCAATTATTTGTCCATGACTGTATTTACCCGTGGGCAGCTGCAGCGCATATGTTGTTTTAGATTTCCATATATTCCGAAATGCATTATTTTCTTCGCCTGCAATATTAAAGTTTGTCTGGCAGTTGATCTCCACCCCGAGGAACTGGACCAAGTCCGCGGATGCCAAAGCCACTATCGTGATTAAGAATCGCACCGGTCGAAGGAATGTTATCCTGTCGAGAGGCAAAGAACACATAGGCACCTGCATACTCAGCAGGTGTTGCCATTCGACCCAACGGAACAAACCCTTCGGCACTGGCTTCAAGCCGCTCACCAGGGATCACACGTTTCTCCATATTCAGGCTCTTAGGTCCTCTGAGCTGAGTCGATATCCCACCTGGCGCGACTCCGTTAACTCGTACATGCGGAGCAAATTCATACGCTAACTGGCGAATAACGCCTACCACCGCGTGCTTGCTCGCAGTATAGAGTACGCCACCACCAGCAGGCAAAAAACCCGCATTGGAGACGGTAAAGATCATTGAACCTCTGGACGTTACCCGCGGTTTCACCGCCGAACGGGCCAGCGCAATATAACCGAGCACGTTGATCTCGAAGAGTTCATCAAAAGATTCCGTTAGACTCGTAGGTTCAATATCGGCGAGCGCTAGATTGAAATCCCAGATCCCTGCGTTACCAATTGCACAATCAATCTTACCGAATCTTTCACATGCCAATTCAACAATAGCTGCATTGTCTTCAGAAGTCCTTACGTCTCCAACGTGAGTCACTAGTCTTCCCGGGAAACGAGCCGTCAGTTGCTTACATCGATTCGCATCTCTGTCTAGGACGGCAACCATCGCACCTTCATCGATAAATCTTTCCACGATTGCAAGACCAAGTCCCGAAGCACCACCAGTCACAACAACAGATTGTTCTTCTAACCTGCCCATCAAAAAAGGCTGCTCAAATTCTGAGACAGAATCACGGTTTGCTCAAGATAAATATGGCGCTGTGACAGCTTGAAGCCATCGTCAACACAACGCAACTTATCCTCCCGACGACCTATCCAGCTATCTTCTTCGCTATTTAACCTAGTCCTGTACAACTCAAAGTTGCTCGCCACAGTCACTTCTTCCCCGTCATAATTTAATATCCTTACATTCGTAATCAATCGCCTCGTTCTTGAGGGAGGGTCCTCTGCCCAGGCCCTCCCAACGGCCATTCGTTGCACTCGCATGGCTAATACCTTCTTGTCATCATCAAAAAAGGCCATACCGCCGGGCTTAGTGAACTCTCGCTCAATCTCTCGTGCTGTCGTGGTTCGACGAATGGGCATCCAGTAGTGGATATCCTCAGAGAGACATTCGAGCCATTCATCATACCTTCTTGAATCAAGTAGATCGGCTTCCATGAACAAGAATTCCTCTACTTCGAATCGTAGCAACATGCGCCGCTGCACATCCATTTCCTGATAACGACTAATCAGATTTCTCCTGCCGGCGGCTGCGAGTGGTTCTGTATCAACTCGGGCCACGACCCCGCGTTCATCCATTCCTGCCAGGACTGGTAAGTCCAGCGTTGACCATGCTCATTAACGACAGTTTCAATACACGATTGTCCAGACTCATCGTGCAGTACCTGGTCTTGGCCCTTACCCATGGTGAAGTTCAAAGGTTGTGTGCGGGTAAAACTACCTTTAGCTCCTCTCGTGGAATGGCTCCAATTTTCGCCATCATCCTGTTCGAGAATTCCCGCAGGACCAAAGGTGTGATTCTGAACAAAAATTGAGGACTGACGATCTTCTTCCGATACGCGTTTCGGCTGAAAGTTGAACCACCAAAGTTCAGTCTCATATGGTCCACGCGGAATTCGTAAACACACCTGCCGGGTCAACGCGACCCATAGGTTCGGGAAAATATTCGGGTGACCAAAAGAGCGCTTACCTACCGGTCCTAGTATCTCCATAACCTCTGGCCTCATTCGCTGTTTAACATTTCGGGCATACCAGATCTGCTCCCCTTCATTTCCACTTAGACGAGCCACTGATTCCTGAAACATCTCCTCGGTAATACCGGGACCGCCAATGCCGTGGCCATATTCCCCAAGAAGCACCATCTGGTCCATTGGTGCCATTGATTCCGCATTCAACATACCGACCTCAATAGCTGAGCCGTGTGATACCTTGACATGATACCAATCGTACAAATTATCAACTGCAAGCTTCCAATTGCACTGCAAACGGTTCTTGTGCACGCCATCAAGAAATTCTATCTCTCCTTGTGCCGACATAAAATCAATGCCGAGTCTGCCAACCCAACCGAGGTAGTCGGCCAACGCCGGCGCATCGGGGTCTAATGTCGCGAACACAAACCCTTTATAACTCTCCACCTTTGCGGCAGAAGTTAAACCCCAGTCTTTCTTATTTATGTGATTTTGATAAAATTGCTCTTCGCTCGGCATCCCAATCAGTCTGCCGCTCAGATCATAATTCCAGCCGTGATAAGAACAAAAAAAGCTCTTTGCGTTTCCCAGTTCAGCACGACACACGCTGTTACCTCTATGAGGACAACTGTTTAACAATACATTAATACTACCTTTTCGGTCGCGAACAACGATGACTTCGTCTTCACCAATCCAGTTCATGAAAAAATCACCTGCTTCAGGAATCTGGGATTCATGGCACATAAAGTTCCATGCACGACCAAAAATTTTTATCAGCTCTTCCTGATAAAGTTGCTCGTCGGAAAAGATTCGCCTATCCAAGATACCGGTTTCAATATTGAACCAGCTGTGGTTGCTCGTCGCCGACATACGCTGCTCCTCTTCCTCTTCAGTTTCCTGATGCTATCGCGATTATAGGACGTGGCTTATCAGTTTGCATCGGTGACTACCTTGATTTTGAAATAGCTGCCAAAATAACCGTTCAATTGAATTACCAAAATTAGTTAACAAGGATCAAACCAATATTTCTCTTACCGATTGTGCCTTTCGTTCGGATCGAGTGGCGCCAGCGGTCCCTAATAATCGTATCACTGCAACTATTTTGTAGCTCCAGCCCACGGGTATGAGTTAAGTTGTCAGTACATGCGGCTACACTCTTTCATAAAACAAGCAGGCAACCGATCTAATTCGATACTCAGACTTTCGCTCGAAAAGCCCTGTTATCATTCCTATCCTCGAGCGAGCGCCACTGCTATTAAACGCGATGACCACAGGGACAAGCCAATCGTCGATGGCCCCAAGGGCCGAGTTCAGGTTTTGCCGTCATGACTGCATCTCCTCAAATTCCTCCAATCGAGAAATGATCTTCTGCATGTCGGTTTCTGAGAGTTCTCTTGGGTCTATCAGGATTCGCTGATCGGCAATCTGGTGATTACGCGTGCGAATGCTCGGGGTGCCGTCAATAAGAAAACGAACCAAGGTTTTACAATCAAATTTCTTACCAACGGACGTGATGGCAACACGTTCAAAATCACGACCTGCTTCATCCGGTTTGGTTTCCAGCTGGTAGATTGAGGAGCTTAGGAAGGTATTTATGAGTTGTTGGTTGAGTTTGTTCCATGCTCTTTGAATCAAAGCATGGTCCTGCTCGATATACTCGTAGAGCGCTGCTGATAGCCCGACTATTTGTTCCTTGCTGACTTTCATGGGGCGTGCGATACCCCTGAATTGAAGTTCACACAGTTCTATCAGGTCTCGTTTACCGACAATGAAACCAGACGTGGGTCCACAGAAGGCTTTGCCCCCGGAATAAGTGACTAAATCAGCATCCATGGAAATGTACTTTTGAAGGTCGTCTTCAGCCGCTGCGTCAACAATGACTGGTACTTCATGGCTGTGTGCGAGCGAAATGCAATCGGCTAGGGATACGCGATTCTCTTGAATACAGTGGTGAGATTGAACGTAGAGTAAGGCAATTGGTTTTTCCTTAAACGCAATTTCAATGTTCGCTGGAGTGACTTCTGAGGCTGTTCCTACAACCTGGCAATCGGCACCTGTCATATGGACCATCTGTTCAATACTGGCGCCGAAGTTAATATTGTGGCCAGCCTGAACAACAACCGCCTTTGAAGGTAACAGTCGAGGTAGCTGCGTTACCAGTTCAGGACGGTCTTTGCATATCAGGGCAGCGACACTGATGCTGATACCGGCTGCAGCGCCAGACGTGACACAAGCGGCTTCAGTGCCGCACAGGTCAGCAATCTGATTCGAGACTTCCTGGCGCAACTGATTCATATCAACATGAAGCTTCGCCGCGAATGCCTGCGCGTTTGCTGTCTCGTCAGATTGAGCGCTACCACCGAGAGCCGTGAGCTTGCCGGCGGCATTGATGACTCTCACTTTATCCAGGTTCACTAGATCGGTTCCTCGGTCCTGAAATAACTGCCATCGACAATACAGCCGACAGGTTCGATCCATGTTTGTGTTGTCCGCCGCTCGCCATCTGCGTCTTCAACTTCTACCGCTTTTTCGGCTTCCCGAATAAGGCTGACATTGGCAGTACCGCCCACTTCCAACCTTCCAAATCCGTGTTCGTCTAAGCCCACAGCACAAGCAGGTGCGTACGTCGTTGCCAGGATAACGTCTTCCAACGACAGACCCAGCAATCGAAACTTTGACATGGTCCTTGCCAGTGAAAGGACACAGACTTCGATATTGCCCCGATGCAGATCCGAGCTGATGGAATGAACAGGCATACCCTGTTCCAATGCGGTTTCGCAGGTTCTGAAAGAAAACGATGAGCGACCGTGAGCAATATCTACGTGTACACCGCGCTCAACAGCTGCCTTGAATGCGGGAATCACTTTATTGTCAAAGCCAAGTACACCACCCGCTTTACCGTGATAAGCATGAGTGACAATATCACCAGGTCGCAGTAAATCCAAAATATCGTCGATTACAGGAGGCGCATTGCCTATATGGGCCATCAGTGGCGTACCGGTGATTTCAGCTGCCTTTCGAGCCATCTTCACAGCTTCTATACCCATCAGTCCTGTGTGGCTGGAAGACGCCAGTACCTTTACCCCCAGCGTATA
Source organism: uncultured Pseudomonadales bacterium (assembly GCA_964647295.1). Classification (GTDB taxonomy): domain Bacteria; phylum Pseudomonadota; class Gammaproteobacteria; order Pseudomonadales; family Azotimanducaceae; genus UBA4421. The sequence goes on along the minus strand of CAZYHH010000123.1, from coordinate 3,799 downwards.
ATCACGATTACGCTCGATAGCACGAACGGTCTTCTCAATGGAAACCAGTTCGGGTTTTGCAGCATGCCCGGACTGAGAGCCGTGTTTACCGGGCGAACCAATATTGCAAAGGGCAAATGTATGGGTTTTCTGACCTTCAACGACCAGTTCTCTAAACTCATCGAGAGTATCTCCACCAGTTGACCCTGTATCCAGAAGACAGGTGACCCCCTGACCCGTTCCAATTCGATCAGCTGGTAACCTTGAAGGTTGCTCCGGGTGGTTGAAGATATGGCAGTGAAGATCGATCAGACCGGGCGTGACGAGAACGTCAGTTGCATCGAACGTGACATCGGCGTTGCCTCGGTTGTTGTCTATGGAGACTATACGCTTCCCGTCAATCAAGACATTTCGTTTTTGAAATGTATGTGACTCAGCGTCATAGACTTTACCATTCTCAATTAGCGTTTTAGTCATGGCTACCGATTACACCTGCTTGACTGCATAATGCCCGATCGTTGCAATTATGTCCCGAGCGTTATGGATTTCTATATTGGCACTTATACCCGCGGCACGGGGTCGACAGGGATCTACCATCTTGTTGAGGAGGACGGTCATAGCCTTACATCTGCTGCACCTGCAGATAACCCGAGTTGGCTGGTTCGTGATCATTCGAAGGGTATCGTCTATGCCGTTTCCGAGGTTAGTAACGGAAGTGCATCAGGGGGTGGGGTAACTGTCTTTGAAGAGCGGTCGAATGGACGCCTTAAACTGACGCAGTCGATGCCAAGCGAAGGAGATGATCCTTGCCACTTAACGCTGGGAGATAACCAGCTGATTGCCACCAACTACTCCAGTGGTTCAGTCATTTCCTACAGTATCCGCGACAATGGCGAACTGGAAGATTCGCATCGTGTTGATCACGAAGGTTCGGGGTCTGATCCGGACCGCCAGGAAGCTGCCCATGCACATTCGTCAGTCATGGTTAATGGAAGCATAGTTGTTGCGGACCTGGGGACGGATCGGTTGATGGTTTACGACAGCAATCTTGATTTGAAAGACGAGGTCATTCTGCCCGCCGGTGCTGGTCCCCGACTCATGTCGGTCGCAGGCGGTAAGCTATATGTGATCTGCGAGCTGAGTAACACCATCGAAACTTATCAGCTCGGCAACCATCAGTACAATCACATTGGATCAGTCAGCACGCTGCCTGAAGAATTTGATGGTACCAGTTTTGCCGCCCATATCGAGATCAGTACCGATGGGCGATTTATGTATGGCTCGAACCGTGGTCATGATTCCGTTGTTGTGATGTCATTAGCAGATGACTTACCAAGGCCTGTTCAATGGGTACCTAGTGGTGGCAGGCATCCTCGTCACTTTATACTGGCAAAGAATGCGTTGACAAAGACTGAATCCTGTCTTGTGGTTGCCAATCGTGATGACAATAGTATTGTCTTCTATCATCGGGACAGTGAAACCGGATTGCTGACCGATATGAACCGGCAGATCGAGGTGCCCTCCCCTGTGTGCATAGTTTAGATTACATAATTCAGGTCTGACTGCTTAAACGACTGAAAGTCTCGAACTGTTCGGCGCAGAGTGCATCCAACGGCTCCGGTTGGATGTTGGTTGATTCCGGCTGCATGGCAGGCGCCGCCTCAAAGACATCCCGAAAATCGCCCAGGGCAACTGCGCAGAAAATTGCCGCGCCCCTGCCTTCAACGCCGCTGTCTGTCAGGATCATTTCCTTTTGAAAGAGATTTGACAGCAGTTGCAACCAGGGGGTGAAGACGATACCACCCCCGGTAAGACCGATTCTGTCTGCATCACCGGCAATCCCGCTAAGCGCCTGGTAGGTGCGATAGACGGAAAATGCACATCCGCGGAATACCGCGAATAACATCTGATTGCAGTCTGTGTTCAGTGAAAGTCCCTGGAACGAGCCACTACCCAGTGCCCGTTTTTCAGGAATTGTTTGACCGCCGAGATAAGGCAGGAACAACAGATCCGGATCAGGTTTCGTACTCACCATCGCCTCGTTGAACGATCCCAGTTCACCCACAGAGAGTTCTGCAGGCAAATCCGCAAGCGTGGTCAGCATCCAGGTAAGCGTTGAACCGATGTGCCAGTTGTTGCCACCGTAGGCGTGCCTGTCAGGTGGGAAACAGTAAAAGCGTTCTGCAGCTCCATGATTCGTAACCGTCATCGTTCTGCAGACGGCATGTGTACCCAGCGTTAACGCATAGTCAGCTTCATTGATCATGGCGCAGCCAGTGTTCGCACAAATGCCGTCATGAGCACCAACGGCAACAGGTATTCCAGATGGGCATCCCAGTTCACCGGCAGCCGCGTTGGTCAGCTCCCCTGCAACAGTCCAGGGCAGTGCGGGAGTCGGCAATAGTTCGGGGTCGACACAAGCTTGATCAAACCAGGCCAAACCATCAGGGCCGGAACTTGGGTCAGTCATTCCGATACCGGTCAATTTGTAAAGCAGGAAGTCTTTCGCATACAGGCAATGCCGGATGTCGTCACAGATTGCGGGCTGGTTTTGCTTTAACCACTGGTACTTCGAAATCAAAGTCAGGCCATACGTGGGCGCAGCGGGATACTGCTCGCGTAGTCCCCGCAATAGTGGTCTGTGCCGGGCATCGGACCACGGCTCCGCGATGACCTGCCCGCTCTTATCCACAAAAACACCAGCACCTGCACGACCGCAGACTGAAAACCCACGAATGGCTTTCTGGTCCAGAGAATTTTCCTG